>CAZOEV010000184.1:0-5726 GCA_964578915.1 uncultured Lentimicrobiaceae bacterium | reverse complement strand
ACTTTATTTGCTCAAGATAATGAAAGACCGCTAAATAGTATCCAGATAAACCTTCTTGGTGATGCTTCAATAATTTCAATTAACTATGATAAACAATTTTTAATCAGTCCGACCTTTATTTTAAGTAGCAAATTAGGATTAGGGTATAATGAAGAATTCCAACTCTGTATTTTTGGACCATGTTCTTCTCCACCAGAAAAGTATCTTACAATACCTCATCATATTACAGGAAACGTTGGAAAAGGAAGACATTTCTTTGAATTTGGATTAGGAGGGACAATAATCATCAGAGATACAAATCAGAATTATTTTTTATACCCTATCGTTGGCTATCGAATATTACCTTTAAATTCAAATAAAGTTAATTTCAGAGTATTTGGACAAATTCCATTTACCGGGTTAGAAACAGAGGACATTATATTTATACCATTTGGATTAAGTTTAGGCATAAGTTTTTAAACGGTTGTGCTTTAATAAGAAAATAAATTAAACAATGATATTATATGAATAAAAACTGCCTACAATAAATAGGGCTCTAAGCGGTCGGCACGACCCAGCGCGGAGTCCATGTTGAACCTGTCTGCCAAGGCAAGCCAGGCAAGCTACATCCCGACAGAACTGTTGGAATTTAGTCCTATGTACTTATCAAAGGTTTTGGATTTTCTATGTTGAATTCCAGAGAATTAAAACGATCTAAAATAGCAGTACAAAGATAAAAAAAATTGACGTGATAGCTTTGAATCTTCATAGATATGAAACCGATTTCTTTCTTTTTAGACATGTTAAGCAAAGTAATGCAGAGAATTCTTTTGAAAAGAGCTATCCCGAAGGGATTTAGTTCAACAATGCATACACTTTATGGCGGGTTACGTTATGAAAATGAGTATTTTAGTTTCAAAAATAAATCGTTGTAGGCTGAAAGATTTGTCTTCCAAAGTCCGCCACAAAGCATATGCTAACCGCACTAGCAAACATTTAATACCACACAACCAATGAGACAGATAATCATAATAATTCATATCCTATTATTTATAACCTCAAGCCTTTTTGGGCAGAATTATGAGAGATATAAAACCTTGCTGGATACAACTATTACATCAAAGCAGCTCGGATTTAACAAGAACATTACCATTACTGTTCCATTTGAATGGCAAAAAGAGCTTAATCGAGATTTTCCATTGATTATTATTTTTGACCGACAAAATCAAAGAAGCCACAACTACATTCTAAATACGATTGACTACCTAACCAGTAATGAGCAAATGCCTTCATCAATAGTAGTGAGCATTGAATCAGAGCAACAATATCGCTACAAAGAAACATTACACAAAGCAACGAGTAAAGATGGTCTAGCAATAGAAAACGAAAAATTTTTATTTGAAGAACTGATTCCTCTAGTCGAAAATAATTACAACGCATCTCCATTTAGGTTATTTATTGGTCACTCAAGATATGGTTATTTTACCACGTCTCTTTTATATTCAAGAATAAATGAATTGAATGGAGTCATTTCTTTAAGTCCATTTTTCACTCAAAAAAATGTTGACCTAACCGACTCTATTGGCAGTCTAAACAACCAAAAACTCGAATCGGATAGATACTATTATTTTGGAATTGGTAATGACTACCCTTCTGACTTTATGAAAATGGATTCTATTACTAAAGCGCTAAATAACCCACTATTACATTCTAAAGGATTTCTCTTTAAAGAAGCTGATCACAATGCAACCCCAGGATTAACAATAGGCATTTCTCTTTACGAGATATTCGAAGATTGGTCAACTATTCAATCTAAATACTTTTCAAACGAACAAACTGAACTAAACATAATAAATTCATTAGAAAAGGAAATCCTGTCTAACTACGGAAGTAGATTATATTTTTCTCTTGGTATATTGAACGGGAAAGGGTGGTTTTTTTACAATGAAGGACAATTTGCAAAAGCCATTGAAGCTTGGGAAATATTAATTAAATCCTACCCGAATTTTTCCGAAGGTTATTTATATATATTAGATGCCCAAATACTGCTAAAAAAGGATTATTCACAAACAGCTGATAGGTTTAAAAAATCATTAAGTAAATCAAATATCTACTCTGAAAAAGAGAAAGATGAATTATTGGAAGAATTCGAAAATATGACAAAATAAACCTTTGCGAACAGCACCTACCCCAAAGTGGCGGTTCAGTGCTTAAATCAAACTTTGTGCATCTATCAGAGTTTGTGCTTGGTTGACAGTGAAGCGCTTCGAAATTGAGCCCATCTATCAAAGTGAGGATAAAAGCATTAGACTTTTAAAACCAGTTTTATTGAACTATAAAAGTCATAAAAAAGTTGTGAGCAGTAGTGGTTTCTCCACGAAACTTTGTTCTAAATAGGGCCTAAATTATCAATGCAGCTTAGCTCGTTCCGGAAAGCTGTAGTCCTGAATAAAAATTTTCTCTATTTTTGAAACCAATTAACAACAGCACACCAATGAGAAAGCTTGTGATTTTATTAATCATTGATGATCAGCGTAATATTTGCTGATATGGTGAATATATACGTAATATTGCGTGTATATACTCGTTAGCCACAAGCAAGATGAAGAAACGACATTACATAATATTATTGATACTTTTGACTCTGGGATTAAATGTCAAATCTCAAGAATTAAGAAAAGTAAAAACAAGTGACTTGATTCCAATAACGGAAAAATTTGGACTTGATTCAGCTTTGAATTTAATTGTTGGTATGCCAACCTATTATCTTGATTCAATTGCAACGGATGAATTAATCAAGGCTATTAGTGAATCTAAACCAACTGACAAAATCACATATTTTTTAACTGATTATTCTTTGACCTTTAGTAATCCTGAACTTTCTGAAATTATTTATAAGTATTATTCAGCGAAAAAAGAATTAATAAAAATTGAGCAACCAAAGGAATACGGAGGATTCTCAAACATATCTAATGATGAATTACTTACAGTTATTAAATACGCTGACAATAAGACACAAAATTTACTGATTGGACTTTATAATGAGTGGGATTTAAAATCAAATGATTATTTCGCTGATTATCAAAAAGGATTTGAGAAGAAATATCCAGGTCACCAAGAAAAATTGCAAGAGCCATATCGAGACTGCAATCTTAATTGCTATAAAATATTAATCGCTTTGGATAAATTGGAAAGCACATTTCCTGACTCTTTGAAGTACAAAAAACATCGTGAATTTTTAAAAGATTACAATAGAGGCACAACGCTATATAAATCAGGAGCCTTTACTGATTATACAAAAATGAATATTATCGACACGATTGATTTGAACAACAACCCCAAAGCGCTTAACGATATTGACTTTCAAAAATATGATAAACTGAAAAAGATGTTTAATTCTTACAATAAATCGTATTGCTGGAAATTTCTAATTTATAATGAGAAAAAGGGATATTTAGATTTAGGTTGCCAATCTGACCCATTAGCAGGTTATGGAACATTACTATTTTTGGAAATAAGGAATGATAAATTGTTTATTTATGAAATTGAAAGCTGGATATCATAAAATGCCAGTGGCTAACACGCAATATACGTAAGCCGGGGGTAGTTGGTAATTTAAACTTTTGTACATTTAATAAAAAATGTAACGGTTTGATAAGTTGGAGCTTCGAAATCCCGCCCTCCGCATATTGCCATCCGTTAGCGGGCATTGTGAAAAAAGACGACTGATTAGAAAAAATCATCTATTCTAAACGAAATTTATTTTTCAAGTGAAAAATAAAATTAAATATTTGACAATCAATTAGTTAAATACATGAAATAATTCAATTCAGTAAATATTTAGTTTAATACAATAATTATTTATTGTTTTTCAATAATTTTGTTTTATCTTTGCGACATCAATTTTAACTCATTAAAAGATATGTCAAAAACAAATAACTTCGTATTTAAGGGCTTACATATTGTGGCTTGGGTCATTTTTGTCGGTTTATGCATTGAAGCCGGAGGCTTAATTGTAAATTTCATTTTCAGTCTATTCAAACCTGAATTTGTCCAAAATCTGTATCAAAAATTGGACTTGACTGAAATGTATAAGGAGAGCAAATGGGCTTTTTTCGGTATCTACAGCTTTATTCTATCCATTTCATTTTTAAAAGCCTTCCTATTCTACATAGTTGTCAGGCTTATGCTCAAAATGGATTTGACAAAGCCATTCAACACTTTTGTATCGGACCAAATATTGCGAATTAGCTACTATACTCTCGCAATTGGACTGTTTAGTTTCATTGCCAGACAGATAGCTAAAAATTTAATGCATCATGGTTTTGTAACCGACAGTTTAAATCAATTTTGGGTAGACAGTCAAGCCTTTATTGTAATGGGAGCTGTGGTTTATATTATTGCGACTATTTTTAAAAAGGGAATAGACATACAAAACGAAAACGACTTAACCGTATAAGATATGCCTATCATTGTAAATTTAGACGTAATGATGGCAAAGAGGAAGATGTCATTGAATGAACTTTCTGAAAAAGTTGGACTGACTTTATCGAACCTTTCTATTTTAAAGACAGGGAAAGCAAAGGCAATTAGATTTAGCACCTTGGAGACAATTTGTGATGTATTGGATTGCCAACCAGGAGACATTTTAGAATATGTCAATGACGAACAAAAAACAACGACCCGCTAACAATGTATAAAAAATAGCCAAAATAGCAGTAAATTCAAGTCTTGTGGTTCGTATCAAACGCTGTACTCAACCCAAAATTTCGTGCTTCGAAATCGCCTACTTTTTATCTTGCCAACGATAGTCAGATTATAAAATAGAACCCAATGAATAATGAAAAAATATCCTTTCACGGAATAAGATTATTGACAGCAATTGCACTAAGTTTTGTAGTAATATCTTGCAATGGGCAAGAGATCACTAGCGATAGGCAGAACAAAAAAAAAGAAGAAAAAACCCTATCTAATGATAAAAATGTTGAAATCAAAAAATCTGACAACCAAGGGGCTCAAACTTCGTTTCCAGCTATAAATTTAAATAATCAGATAAGTCAGGTTGTAAGGACAGTATTTCAAGATAGCAGAGGAGATATTTGGTTTGGAACTCAGAACGGAGCATTTAGGCATAGTGGGAAGTCATTAATTCATATTGACAGTATTAGAAGTGAATTAGGAAAAGGAGTAACAATAAAAGACATTGCGGAAGATAAAAATGGTAAATTATGGTTTGGACATACGAATGGTGTAAGTAGTATTGATGGAGATATTGTGACAAATTATTATGAATCAGACGGATTAATCAGCAATGATGTTTGGTCTATTGCTGCTGATAAAAATGGAGAAATTTGGATTGGTACAATAGATGGAGTTTGCAAATTTGATAGAAGTCATTTTACAGTTTTTGAAATTCCAGAGGGTAAATTCGACTCAACTCTTGGAGTTTCAAGTACGAAAATGATACATGATATAATGGAAGATAGTAAAGGTAGATTATGGTTTAGTACTAATGGAGGAATATATATAAAAGATAATTCTATGCTAACCAATTTATCTGAAAAGGATGGACTTACAACCAGTTTTGTAAATCAAGTAATAGAGGATAAAAAAGGACTTTTTTGGATTTCAACTTCAAAAGGTCTTTTCTGTCTAAAAGGAGATTCCCTTATTAATATGACTGAATTATTGTTTAAAGACAATAAAGGCACAGGAAGCATTATAGAAGACTCAAAAGGTAATATTTG
>CAZOEV010000183.1:0-5735 GCA_964578915.1 uncultured Lentimicrobiaceae bacterium | reverse complement strand
TGCACCGATTGCAAATTGGCGCCAGCGGGGATTATTAGCCATGAATAAAATGCTTATTTTAGTGATTATTATTGCATTACTTATCTTCGGATTATTAATTTATCACGACACAAAAAGAGTTGATAAATATTGGGAATGCCAGACGGAAATTAGTAGTAGTGATAGTATAAATATGCTTGTATCAGAAACCAAACATTTAAGGGGATTTCTGTCATTTAACAGAAAGTTATATCTATCGGGTGCAAAACTATTCAGACCTGACATAGAACTTTGGGAAGTTCCATCATTAGAACTACCCTTTACAATCAGAAAAAAAGGAAGCAGTGATACATTACATATACTTGAATATGGATATTACTTTGTGTTTAGAAAAGATGAAACCAATAATGAGTGATCTATGATTTAGACCCCCCCCGCTGGCGCCGATTTGCAATCGGTGTCCACCATATCTCATTAAAAAACCAAAAAAAAACACCTACTTTAGCATCAGAGATCTTTATCAAACCATGATTAGCGCACAGCCCAAAATATTGATAAAAGGACTTCCAAAAGTCTGTATTACCTAATCTTAAACTTTTCGTCTTCTGGCTCTGCAATAGTGGGAGAGGAAATGTAATCGTTATAATGTGAAGTATGGGAAATCTTAAGTGGCCTGCAAAGTCAGGGCGCGACTGTTTATCGTCGCCGGATAGTCGCAGCCTGACACAAAAAAAAGTCCTGAGACAATCGCCCAGGACTTTTTTTAAGTTAATAACTAACTGACTAAATCATCGTTATCCTACATATTAAAACGTTTCTCTACCTCATCCCAATTCACAACTTCCCAGAAGTTACCGATATAAGAGGTTCTTTTGTTCTGATATCTAAGATAATAAGCATGTTCCCAAACGTCGAGTGCTAAGATAGGATGTCCTTGTTTTTCAATGGCATCCATCAGCGGATTGTCCTGATTAGGTGTTGACGAAACAAATAGATTTCCCTGCTTATCTTTTGAAAGCCAGGCCCAACCGCTACCAAACTGGCTTGCAGCGGCTGCTTCGAACTCTTTTTTGAAGTTATCCATTGAGCCGAAAGATTTATTGATCGCTGCTTCGAGTTTGGCGCTTGGTTTTCCACCACCATCTGGCGACATAATTGTCCAAAACATGGCATGATTGTAGAATCCTCCAGCATTGTTACGCACAGCAGCATCATATTTGCTTACGTTGGCAAAAATTTCTTCCATCGTCATCATTTCAAGCGGCGTGCCTTCAATGGCTTTTAGAAATTTATTATAATAGCCACGAAAATGCTTGTTGTAATGAATATTCATGGTTTCGCTGTCGATGGCTCTTTCAAGTGCATCATAGGCGTAAGGCAGTTCCGGAAATTCATGATTCACCTTTTTGGCTTTCATGTCTTGCGCCGAAACGGTAAGCGAAAACAGAAAGATTAAAGTGAACGAAAGTAAAAAGTAAGTTGATTTTTTCATTTTTAAATTTTTATATTCAAGGCTAAAACAAACTTCTGTTGCATATTGTTCAGGAAAATAAGGGCATTTGAGCGCGTTTTAAACCTTACTTTTAGACTTTTTCTTAGATTAAAGCTGTTGTTTAATTTCAATACGTGAAATATTATTCAAGTTTTGGCCTCTCCGTAAGTCGCCTCTGCTATTCGTAAAATGATTTTGACCTTTATGTAGGGAGTGTTCAGAAAAAATTGAGTTGCTAAATGCGCTGAGCCTTAATTTGTTTAGCATTTTGAGTAATATACGAAAGCTTGTAACTAATTCATTTGTTAAAAAAATCACAATAGCACATCAATTCTATTGAATATTTCGTTATTTTTGTCCACTTTTACAAAAAAAGACACAATAAATGAAGAAATTAGCTGTAGTAGCTTTTGGCGGAAACGCGCTGTTGCGTGGCGACCAAAAAGGAACGATAGATGAGCAAGAAGCCAATGCTTATGGAGCTTGCGAGAACCTCACCAAGTTGATAGACCAAAACTATAATATTGTAGTAACGCATGGAAATGGCCCACAGGTGGGCAATATTTTGCTTGCAAACACAGCTGGCAATAAATTGTATGGCTTACCCGATATGCCGCTGGATATTAGCGTGGCTTATTCACAAGGATTTATTGGCTATGTTATAGAACAACAGCTCCGTAATGTGTTAATGGCTAAAGATTTAGACCGTGATATTATTTCAATTATAACACAAGTTTTGGTTAATAAGGATGATTTGGCATTCCAGTCGCCCACCAAACCTATTGGCCCTTTTTATACCAAAGAGGAAGCGGACAAAATTAGTGCAGAGAACAAGTCAATATTTAAGGAAGATGCCCGTGGTCGTGGCTGGCGCAAAGTGGTAGCTTCTCCTACACCTTTAGTGATTTTTAACCGCCAAACCATTGAAAAGATTGCCCGCGAAGGACATATTGTCATCGCCGTGGGTGGCGGTGGAATTCCATGTTTTTATGTGGAAGGCAATAAGCTTCAAGGTATTGATGCTGTTATCGACAAAGATTTGGCCAGTGCTTTATTGGCTTCGCAGATACGCGCCGATAAACTGTTTATCCTGACCGATGTGCCAAAAGTTTGTATCAACTTTAACACACCACAAGAAAAGTCGTTAGATAAAATAACCATAGCCGAAGCCAAGAAATATTTGGATGAAGGCCAATTTGGCGAAGGCAGCATGGCGCCAAAAGTGCGCGCTGCTATTAATTTTGTTGAGCGCAGCGGAAAAGATACCATTATTACAGAGTCAACACTTTTGGGCGTCAATAATGGAGGAACCCGGGTTACGATAGTTTAATAAAGTATTTTTATAGTTTAATTTCGGTTTAACTGTAGTTTGGCAGTTACACCGTTTTTTTTTTTGGAAAGCGCGAGATTGAAAAAGAAATCAGTTAGAATTTTGTCAATGTTTTTTTCTCGAATTCAATTATTTCCTGTTATTCGTATTTTTTTTCATCGAATTTAGCGAATTGCACGAATTAATCCCGCACGTGCGGGATAATCCGTGCAATTCGATGATAATTTGATACGGGTGTTTTTGTCACCAGACTTCAGTTTCCTTCATCGAATTAAACTAATTTTGAGGATCGAAATTCGTTTAATCCGTGCAATTCGATGATTACTTTTTTCTTTGATCCCGCATGTGCGGGATAATGAAGTCGTCCTGACTTGTCCGCTCTTTTGTAGCTAAAAATCTAAACTTCAACTTTACTCTGTGAAACTCAGTTTCTTCTTCGTGGCTCTCTGTGAAACAGCTGTTACACAAAGGCTAAACAAGATTGATCGCAACCCCAATCATCACTAAATTCAATACACTGATTAGTTAAGATTTCCGAAAAATCAACTTAATTGATAAAATTTAAAAGCACAAATTGGATACTTCTTATAAATTTGTAATAATTTGAAATACAAATAGATAGTTATAATTACCAAAAAAAGCCTTATTCTTCTGATTCTTGTAGTTTCACAAAAAACGCTACTTTTTCAAGGGTAGTTATCATATCGTACTCTTCCAGGTAAACGTCTTTGGGAACGTTGATTGGCTTTGGAGTATAGTTTAAAATGCCTTTAATTCCAGACTGAACCAATTGCTCCGCTGATTTTAATGCGTGGTCAGCAGGAACGGTAAGTATGCCAATTTTAATATCTTTTTCACGGATTACCTTTTCAAGGTCTTCATTGGCATAGCAGGGCACGCCCGACATGGTGTTTCCAATTTTATCTGGATTAGTATCAAAACCGGCTACGATATTTAGCTTGGACCGTTTACCATCAAAGTAATTTATCAAAGCGCGTCCCAAATTCCCCATGCCGATAATAGCCACTTGCATCCCTTCGTCAAAATCGATGATATTGCCAATAAGATTGATGAGTTCCTTAACATTATAGCCTTTGCGCAATGTGCCGGTATAACCGATCAGCATCAGGTCGCGACGTACCTGCACTGCAGTAATATGCTGTATATTAGCAATTTCATGCGAATAAATATGTTCTTTGCCCTTCTCATGGCAAATTAAAAGGGCGCGGCGATACTGACTCAGACGTTCGATGGTTTTGTGAGGTAGGTGTTTCATTGCTGCATTAAATGGGCTATTCAGAATGGGTTTTAATTACTTAACAGCAAAACTACTACCATAGCCAATGATTAGCAAGCTTTTTTGTGAAAAAATTCACATTGTGAATCATTATCAATAAAAAGCTTGATCTGTTGCAGCGAAAAAGCCGTTATACCTCAAATGTGTGAGACCAAAAAGCTTGATAGTTGAGCAGTTGTGACTGTTAACTATTTCTTGTCAGAATGACAACTATTTTTTTGAGTCTTTGGTAAGAGAAGGCCAAAGATAAGGCTTTCGAAGTTTTAGAAACCAAGGAACTGACGAACGAAGCAAGGGCAGAGGCAAAGCTTGCTTTGAGTATGCCTTGCAAGGAGGAAGAAGACAAAGTCAATTTACATTAGTAAATGACTGTTTCTAAAACGAGAGTAACGCAGTATTTGGCCTTTTCTTTCAAAGACTATTGTTTTTGCATCCAAGCATACCAATCACTCATCCCTTCGCCAGTTTTAGCGCTTAGGCTAATAAATTCGAGGCGCGGATTGACTTTAAGTGCGGTTTCTTTTACCTTTTCCATGTCGAAATCAACATAAGGCAGTAAGTCTGTTTTGTTGATCAGGCAAAGATGCGCAGTTTCAAACATGGTTGGATATTTAGCGGGTTTGTCGTCGCCTTCAGTTACGCTGATTATTACGACTCGTTTTGTTTCCCCCAAATCAAACAAGCTGGGACAAACCAAGTTACCCACATTCTCGATAAAAAGTATGCTATTTTGTTTTAAATCAAGCGCTTTCATGGCTTTATTAACCATTAAAGCATCGAGATGGCAGCCATTCCCAGTATTGATTTGAATAACCGGTGCTCCGGCTTTTTGAATACGTTCTGCATCGTTTAAGGTTTGTTGGTCGCCTTCAATAACAGCGCAGTTAAGTTTTTCGCCAAGTTCTGTGATGCTACGTTCCAAAATACTGGTCTTACCCGATCCTGGAGAACTAACCAGATTAAGTGCTACGATTTTCATGCCTTCAAAAAAGCTGCGGTTTCGCTCAGCAATCAGCTCATTTTTTGATAAAATATTGCGCTCCAGCGAAATGCTATGCGTATGGGTATGCGCGTCATCATGTGAATGATCGTGCCCGTGCTGATGTCCATGTTCCTCATGGCTGTGATCGTGTGCATGCGTGTGAGTCGCATCGCCATGTGCATGTTCGTGGGCATGAAATAAATTATATTCGCCTGGTTTTCTATAAGTAATATGGTCATCTTCGCCGCATCCGCAAGTTCCGCACATAATAAATTCTCCTTATCAGTTTAATTTGTTTGAATATCTATTGATCTAATCTTTAATTCTTTTCCCTTTAGCAAGCTGGTATTTATGCTGTTGCAATACGGACAAACTTTGAAATAGTCTTCTGTTTTAAACTCGTTGCAACATTCTTCACAAACAGCTACAGCTTCTATAAAATGATAAAACAGCTCGGCTTTGGCTGCAATACTATGACGCACAGCTTCTTCCATGGCAAATTTCAAAGCATCTGGTTCAATGCCGGAAAGTGTGCCAATATCGAGGTGTACTGCAGAAACGCCGGCAGCATCATGCTTTTTGGCTTCATCTTCTACAATTTCCACGATTTGCATCGCAATGGAAAGTTCATGCATAGGCTAAAAGTTTGAGCGAC
>CAZOEV010000182.1:0-5758 GCA_964578915.1 uncultured Lentimicrobiaceae bacterium | reverse complement strand
AACCTATTTGAGGTTCATCGTGCAGATATTCTTTAATGAGGAGTCCTTCAAAATGATATTTCAGTGCAGTTTCGTAGTCCTTATATTCGTATTGCACAGCACCCAAGTTGGTTAGTGAAAATGCTACTCCCATGCTGTCGTTCATTTTTTGAAATAACTTCAGTGCATCGAGGTGCAGCGAAAAAGCTTTTTCAAGTATATGCAATTTGCGATAGCATACGGCTACTTCGTTGATGATTTGAGCTTTTTGTTTGATTGCGCCAAGCGAATCTGCATAGACCAATGCCTTTTTGGAATAACTGATTCCCATAGCTGGATCAATGTTCCGCAGGTTCTTAATCAGCTGAATATATGTTTCAAGTTTTGTAATGCCGTTGGTGGTTTCCAGGCGAACTTTCAGACTATCGACCAAATGCTCTGTATTTGCCTTGGCATTTTGCTGAAAAACTGTTGTAAACAGTAAGAGGAAAGCGGTTAAAATAGAAAGCTGAAAAATTTTCATGCTAATGAGGCTGCCAATTCTTTTTTCTCAGAAATGAGTTGCAACAAAAGTACAGGAATTATTTTAATGTTTTAAACTTTATTTTGTGCTTCTTTTAAGCTTATCAGGGCATTTTTTAAGCAATTTATTGCTTAGATGAATAGCTTTAGGAAGTGTGTTTTTTGCTGAAAAGAGGAGTTTGCCGGTTTAACAATATTTACGAAGTATTTCTTTTAGGTTTTCCGATTTGATAGGCTTTGGAAGGTAATCGTCGTAGGGCGCGCTGCTGCGGTCAAATGATGGCGTATCAGTAAAAGTGCTGTGGGAGATAACGATAAGATCAGGTTTGATTTTTTTTAATGCATTGGTCGTTTCAAGACCATCGATGGTTGGCATATTGTAGTCCATGATAACCGCATCAAAAGTTTGATCGGATTTTATAAGATCAATAGCTAGAAAGCCATTTTCGGCCCAAATGGTATCAAAACCTGACTTTTGGAGCAAGGCTTTAATAAGTAGGAAGTTTACTTTGAGATCATCAACAACCAATATCCTTTTGACTGATGTGGAAGCAAAGCCGGGATCTAGAAATTGTTGTGTGTTCATTGATTGTTGCATTTCACTCTGTATAGCAGCTTATGTGCCAAAAATGTAAAACGCACATTTACAATTAATTAGACGCAAGTGGTATATTGACAATCTTCCTCTGTACGGAAATTATTCCAAATTCAGGACATCAATCCGAGTTTGATTAAAGGTTTTCATTGAAATACTGGCTGATTTTTTTGATTAAATGCGCTCTATCGCGTCCCCTCACATTGTGCTCGTGGCCAGGATAAACAAAGTAATCCAACAATACACCATTATTTACAGCCGATTCCAAAAAGGCGAGACTGTGCTGCCACACAACTACTGGATCGCTGGTGCCGTGGATAATAAGTAGTTTCCCCTCTAGTTTATCAGTTTTGTTGACCAAACTGGCCATTTCATAACCTTCAGGATTTTCTTCTGGCGTGTCCATATAGCGCTCGCCATACATAATTTCGTAGTATTTCCAGTCGGTGACAGGGCCGCCAGCTGTGGCTACTTTAAATATTTCCGGGTGATGTAGTTTAAGTCCAATTGACATAAATCCGCCGTAGCTCCAGCCATCAACGCCAATACGGTCGCCATCAACAAAAGGCAAGGTTTTGAGGAATTCTATGCCTTTAAGCTGGTCTGCTCTTTCTATTGTTCCCGCCTGACGGTGAATAATTTGCTCAAACTCGGCGCCTCTGTTAGCTGATCCTCTGTTGTCGAGTGTGAAAACCACATAGCCCTGCTGCGCCAGATAATTAAGGTAAAAATTGCCTGCGCCGAGCCAACTGTTGGTAACCAACTGTGCATGTGGGCCGCCGTAAACATAAACGATGACAGGATATTTTTTTGTGCTGTCCAAATCCGGTGGCGTAATCATGCGGGCATAAAGCGGTGTGCCATCATCGGCGTTTAAAGTCAGCAGTTGCGTATGGCCTAAGTTATAGTCTTTCAGGGTGTTTTCGGCTTCCAAAAGTGTTTTATGTGTCTTTCCTTTTTTGTCGAGCAAAAGGATGTTTTTTGTGGTGGATAAACTGCTGTAGCTGTCAATAAAGTAGTTTCCGCTTTTGGAATAAGAAAGGCTATGCACGCCGGTTTCAGCAGTGATTTTGACTGTTTTACCAGACTTAATATTGGTTTTATAAATGTGGCGCTCCAGCGGACTTTCAGCCGTTGACTCATAAAAAATATTTTTTCCAGAAGCATCAAAGCCTAAAAAGTCTGTTACAATCCATGCACCTTTGGTGAGTTGTTTTAGCATTTTTCCTTCCGTGTTGTAAAGGTAAATATGCCAAAATCCATCCCGCTCGCTCAGCCATAAAAACTCGTTTATGCTGTTGGGAATAAAGTAAGCAGAAAACTGTGGTTCAACATATTGCTCATCGGTTTCTTCAAAAAGTGTTTGTTGAAAATCGCCGGTTTCAGTATTGTAGGAATTAAATTTCAAGTGATTTTGTCCGCGATTTAAAATGCCTATATAAATGGTTTTTCCCGAAGGATTCCAGCTTACGGCGGTTAAAAATTGTTCTACTGGTTCGCCGGTGTTTATGTTAATGGTATTTTCATTTTGGAGATCATAAACTTTCAAAATCACTTCATGACTTGTCATTCCGGCCATCGGATAGCTTTCGTTTTCAAGTTTGGCGATGCGCGTTTTTGTATCAACGATAGGATAATTGCTTACCATGCGTTCGTCCATCTGATAAAAAGCCAGCTTCTCGCCATTTTCTGACCAAAAAGTGCCTTTTGAAATACCAAATTCATTGCGGTGCACAGATTGTCCCGAAACAACGCCTTCGGGTTCGTCAGTAAGCTGTGAATGCTTTTCGCCCTGGGCAATAAATAAATTATTATCAATGGTATAAGCAACATTTAGCGAAGGCGTATGCACATCCTGATTAGCAGTATTTTCGGGTAGTTCAGTGATTTTCTTAAGCGTATTGGCTTCAAAATTTAGGTGGAAAATTGCGGATTTATAAAAAAACCAAGCCGTTTCATCCTCCAGCCAGTTGAAGCGTGGCAAACGTTTTGTGCTATCGGCGCCTGAAGCGATAAGTAGCGTATTCAGGCGGTCAAGGTTTAGCAAGGTATCCGTGCGGTCATTTTTGGCTTCTTTTGAAATCAGGCTGTTTTCTTCAACAAAAGTATAAGCATCGGCATTGCCGCGCCATTGCAACTGTTGGATGCTTTCGGGAAATAAATCACGGTTGAGCCAAGCGGCGTCTTCAGGCGTTAATTGTTTGTTTTGAGCCGTTAAAGCATTAAAAATCAAGCTAAGCAGCAATGCGCTGACGAAAGAAAGGGTTTTCATAATTCGCTAATTTTAAAAAAGCCGAAATTAGCGAAAAAACTGCGGTTAAAAAAAACTGTTTTTAGCCTTGTTGATGCACCGCCTTCACGAAAGCTTCCAGCATTTCGGGTTGCTTTTCAAGTATGTTGCCTATCACCACCACATCGGCACCGGCTTTGGTTGCGCGGCTGGCTAATTCAGGTGTTCTGAGGCCACCGCCAATAATTAGCGGGATGTCGATGCTGCCTTTTACTGCGGCAATCATGGCTTCAGGAACAGGATTATTGGCACCTGATCCGGCATCCATAAAAATCAGTTTCATGCCGAGCATTTCTCCTGCCATTGCCGTGCATAGTGCCACATCATTTTTATCAGAAGGAATAGGAAAGCTATTGCTCATATAACTTACTGCGGTGGGTTTGCCGCTGTCAATAAGCATATAACCTGTGGAAATGATCTCCAGCCCACTCAGTTTTAAATAGGGCGCCGAAATTACGTGCCTGCCGATAAGCATCTCTGGATTACGCCCAGATATTAATGAAAGAAATAAAAAAGCATCAGCTTTTTTGCTAAGCTGCAAGGAGTTGCCCGGAAACATAACCACCGGAATGGACGAATGCGCTTTAAGCAGTTTGATGCAGCTATCGAGGTTGTCGTTGGTGAGCAAACTGCCGCCAACAAAAAATAAATCTACCCCAGCTTTTTGAGCATTCTTTGCCAGACAAATAATCTCACTATCAGTTGGTTTGTCGGGATCAACAAGTACAGCGAGCTTTTTTTGCGTTGTTTGAAAATGTTGTAAAACTGACATGCTTTGCCGGATTAAAGTTTAATAATAGGTTTGAGTGCTGTTTTGAGCAACGAAATTAAGCAAAGCTTTTTAAAACGGCTAAAAAAATGCGTAGATGAGTTAAGATAGGTTTATACATCCTGTTTTATTAATGAAATTCTAGCTTAAAAAATTCACAAGTTTTCCTTCTTTAAAAATCTTAACAATAATAGGGTTAAAATACCGCTTCCGCAATTTTCAAAATATTATCTGAGCGTCCCAAAGTATAATAATGAATAACGGGAACATCGTGCGCAATTAATTCTTTGGATTGTGCTATGGCCCATTCCACCCCAAGTTGGCGCACGGCTTTATTGTCGGTGCATTTCTGTAGTTCTTTTACTAGGGTTTCTGGTAGGTCGATATGAAAAGTCTGCGGCAGTTTTTGCAGATGCGAAAGCACTGAAATTGGCTTCAGACCTGGAATTATTGGCACTGAAATTCCCACAGTGCGGCAGCGTTCCACAAACTCAAAATATTTTTGGTTATCAAAAAACATTTGGGTTACGATATAGCTCGCACCGGCATCAACTTTTTCTTTAAGGTGTTGCAGTTCGCTTTGCTGGTTTGGCGATTCGGCATGTTTTTCAGGATAGCCTGCCACGCCAATGCAAAAATCTGTAGGCGTGCTGTTTAGCATTTCTTCGTCAAGGTATTGACCTTTATTTAGTGCGTTAATTTGTTTTACCAGATCAATGGCGTTGCTATGTCCCTCTGGCTCGGCCTGAAAGTATTTCATCGAAGCTTGGGCGTCGCCACGAATGGCCAGCAGGTTTTTTACGCCTAAAAAATGCAGGTCGATAAGTGCGTTTTCTGTTTCTTCTCGGGTAAAGCCTCCGCAGATGATGTGCGGCACCACATTGGCGTGGTAGCGATACATTAGGGCAGCTGCAATGCCAACCGTGCCGGGGCGCTTGCGAACAGTTTTCTTTTTCAGAAGCCCGTTTGACAACTGTTTATATTCAAACTCTTCCTGGTGGTAGGTTACGTTCACAAAAGCCGGATTAAATTTCATCAATGGCTCTACGGCCTGCTGAATATGTTCAAAATGTTGGCCTTTGAGCGGCGGAAGTATTTCAAATGAAAAAAGTGTTTTTGTGGCGGTAGTGAGTTTTTCTGTAACCGATTTGAAGTCTTGCAGAGTAGTCTATTTATAGTTGAGGTTTGCGTTGAGCAGGCGTTCGGTTTCTTCTGCCGAAATGTTTTTACGCTGGCTATAGTCGGTAATTTGGTCTTTGCTGATTTTTCCCACATTAAAATACTGTGAATCGGGATGGGCAAAATAGAATCCGCTGACAGCCGCTGCCGGATACATAGCGAAATTTTCGGTGAGTTCTACGCCGGTATTTTGCTCAGCATGAAGCAGATCGAAGAGTATTCTTTTCTCAGAATGTTCTGGACAAGCCGGATATCCGGGCGCAGGCCTGATGCCTTGATAGCTTTCTTTCAGCATTTCGGTGAGCGTAACTTTTTCGTCTGTTTTGTACGCCCAAATTTCCTTGCGTACTTTTTCGTGCAGGTATTCAGCCAAAGCTTCGGCAAGCCTATCTGCCATCACCTTGGCCATAATGGCGTTGTAATC
>CAZOEV010000181.1:0-5765 GCA_964578915.1 uncultured Lentimicrobiaceae bacterium | reverse complement strand
AAATAGTCATAATTATCTCTTAAACATGGGGTTGATGGTTTTTCAGTAGACCCTACTTTACAATATATAACTCACGCCGATCCTACCACCTGAGGTGGCATTACCACCGCCAAATTCAAGGTTTACACCCCAGCGATCGCTCCAGTAATAGCGTCCGCCAATTTGCGCATCGAAGCCCAAACCCGAGGCATTTGAACCACCATATTTGGAATCATTGTTCCAGATATAGTATCCTAAACTGAGTCCTGCATAAAAATCCCATTCACGTGGAATATTCAATATTGTATTAAAATGGTAATTACCATTAGCAAACAGACCAATTACGCTGTGGTTGTAACTGTCTCCACCCCAACTATCACTATAGGAACGAAAAGAACCGTTAAAACCTACGGTGATATCAGGATACACGCCAAAATCCATCCCAAAATAAAGCGGGATACCATAAGAAGAGAATCCTGTTCCGAAGTTTATTTGTTTGCCGCCATCACCTATGGGACTCTGAGCGAATAATCCTGTGGTAGCGAAGGCCAACACAAGTAATAAAAATAATTTTCTCATCATTCTACAATTTGATTATTGTTGGTTTATTTTGCATAACTCACCGCACGTGTTTCGCGGATGACAGTTATTTTAATTTGTCCGGGATAAGTCATCTCCGTTTGAATCTTGCGGCTCAAATCATAAGACAATTTATCTGCGTCGGCATCGGTAACTTTATCAGCTCCAACAATTACGCGCAACTCGCGCCCAGCCTGTATAGCATAAGTTTTTACTACTCCCGGATAGGCTAGAGCCATTTCTTCGAGTTTTTTTAACCGTTGTATATAAGCTTCCACCACTTCGCGGCGCGCTCCAGGTCTTGCTCCTGAGATGGCATCACACACCTGAACAATAGGTGCAATTAGGGTTTCCATCTCTATTTCATCGTGGTGTGCACCAATGGCGTTACACACATCTGGTTTTTCCTTATACTTCTCAGCAATTTTCATTCCACAAATGGCATGAGGTAGTTCCTCTGCATTTTCAGCTATCTTTCCAATATCATGGAGCAAACCGGCGCGTTTGGCCACTTTAGCATTTAATCCAAGCTCGGAAGCCATAGTAGCACAAAGCCGCGCCACTTCCATGGAGTGCTGCAAAAGGTTTTGCCCGTAAGAGGAACGATATTTCATGCGGCCAATCATCTTAATGAGCTCAGCATGAACATTATGGATACCCAAATCAATTACGGTACGCTTTCCTGTTTCTAGGATTTCCTGCTCAATTTGTTTCTCAGTCTTTTTCACAACCTCTTCGATACGGGCAGGATGAATGCGACCATCAGTTACCAGTTTTTGCAACGAAAGGCGGGCAATTTCGCGCCGTACCGGATCAAAACCGGAAAGTAAAATAGCATCGGGACTGTCGTCGATAATAATTTCAACGCCGGTAAGTGCTTCCAGTGCCCGGATGTTGCGGCCTTCGCGCCCAATGATGCGACCTTTTATTTCGTCGCTTTCGATATTAAATACCGTAACGGTATTCTCAATAGCATGCTCAGCAGCAGTACGTTGAATGGTTTCAACGACAATTTTTTTGGCAGCCATATTGGCCGTCAGTTTGGCTTCTTCGGTAATGTCTTTTACTAAAATCATAGCCTCGGAAGTGGCCTCATCACGGATGAGCTCAACCAATTCCTGCTTGGCTTCTTGAGCTGAAAAACCAGAAACTTTTTCAAGCAACTTCGCTTGTTCGTCTTGCACTTTGTCCAACTCACCCTCACGTCTATTCAGAATTTCTTGTTGGCTAGTCAAATTCTGACGTAAAGCATTTAGCTCTCGCTGTTTACGCTGATAATCATCCATTTTTTGCGTAAACTGCTGTTCTTTACTCTGCAACTTACTCTCTGCCTTTTGCATCTCTCTGTTTTTTTCAGAGATCATCCTCTCGTGGTCAGATTTCAGTTGAATAAACTTCTCTTTAGCCTGAAGTATTTTTTCTTTTTTTATCACTTCGGCTTTCTCTTTCGCTTCTTCGAGTAGCGTCTCACTCTTTTTCGTAACAGCCTTCCTCAAAACGGTGGCTGTAATCAGCCCTCCGAATGCACTGCCAGCAATAACCAGCAGCACGTAAATAAAAATCTCTCCCATAGTTTGTTAGCTTTTTTAAAAAAGCCCGAAAAGTGGAAACAAAAAAAATGCCCGCATTAATTCAACGGAGTTAGTAAACCCCAAATAAACACGCTTAGGGCAGCCTATACGCGCAAACTTCCACTGTTTTGCCGAAGCAAAATCTCCTAAAAGGAGTGAGGCCTGTTTTTGAATATAATGAGCTAACCCTTATGAAAGTAATGTTGAGTTTACAATCACGGTTTGAACTAAGCGGGCACTATTTCTTCAAAGAACGTTCTTGTTGCTTTATTCCTGAATATTTTCAGATAACAGTTTATCAAGTTGTTGCAGCTTTTGATCCAATTCCTGATTCTTAAAACCCAACTCCGCTTCAAGGTTTGCCTCTGATGTAGCCAAATGAAGAGCCGTCATCGCTAGCAAATCCTGATTATCCTTGTAGGCATAAGCCTGCGCGTACAACTTGATCCGATCATTTATAACAGTGGCAGCTTTGCGAACGCGCTCCTCCCCTTCCCTATCTATCTTCAGTTTGTAGGTTCGTTCGGCTACCATTATATTGATCGTAATTTCATTCATGATTTCTCACGTCGTTATCATTCTTTATTCAGCATTGCAACACATTGGTCTATCTCCTGCACAAGTGCTTTGATAAGCTTTCTTCCTTCTTCTAATTCCATCTCGCTTTCGAGCGTGTTTACAATTACTCTTTTATTTAATTGATCTGTTAATTGGCCATGCGATTCATGAATCTCTGCAAGCTTTCCGTGCAGGTCTTCATTCTCGCTTTCCAAATCATTCACTCTCGCAATAAGCCGTTTATTATGTGCCATCAGCTTTTGCACCTTGTATTCAATACCTGAAATAAGCACACTGGTTTCAGCCATGATTTTCGGTTGAGTTTTCTGATCTTTCTACAAAAGTACATATTTTCGCAATGCAAGCGCAAGTGTTTAATCTACAAATTCAGCACAAATTACAAGCAAGCTTCTGCAAAACAATGGACGACTGCCATTTGCAATTCTCTGATTCATTCTGTTGGCTTAGTAGCTCCCAAATTTTTATGGCTAAGCCAGATCGAAATTTTTTGCGCAATAACAGGCATTAAAAATGTTTTTAAAGCACCTAGATCAAGCAAAAACAAAATTTGTATCTTGCGTCTTGAAAACTGACCGCCTTGAAAACCCATTAAACTGCCGTCATGAAAGAAGTTTTTATTTTATATCTATGGGAAAATAAATTACTAATTCCAGAATTATTAACAATTGATAATAAGGATATTAGTATACTTCATCCCGGAACTCCCAACTACGATGCAGGTCCTGATTTTTTGAATGCTCGCCTAAAAATTGATGACACCTTATGGGCCGGAAATGTAGAAATCCACGTGAATGCTTCTGATTGGTATAAACACCATCATGATGCTGATAAAGCTTATGACAACGTGATATTGCACGTGGTGTATGAAGCTGATAAACAGGTATATGATAGTACACAAAAGCCTATTCCTACTCTAGAAATAAAAAACGCGTTCGATACATCGATTTTGTTGCGCTACCGTTCATTTATCGACAGCCGCCGATGGATTGCCTGCGAAAGTATGCTGAACAAGGTACAACGTTTTACATGGCTTTCCTGGCTCGATCGTTTAATAGCAGAACGTTTGGAAATAAAAACCGAATTGATTTTTGAACTGCTACACAGTACTGGCAACGACTGGGAATCATGCTTTTATCAACTTCTGGTCAAAAATTTTGGTTTCAAAGTCAATCAGCAAGCTTTTGAACAGTTGGCGCGTATGCTGCCACTTAAAATATTACTCAAACACCGCGACCAGCTCTTTCAGCTTGAAGCCCTACTTCATGGTGTGGCAGGCTTGCTCGAAGCAGATTTTAAAGATGAATATCCGCAGAACCTAAAAAAAGAGTTTCAGTTTTTAGCCAAAAAATACCAACTTAACACCATGAATGCCAGTCAATGGCGTTTTATGCGGATGCGCCCTGTAAATTTCCCGACCATCAGAATTGCCCAACTGGCGGCGCTTATCCACAAGCATGGAAATCTTTTCTCAAAAATTCGTTTTGCAGAAAACAGCGCTCAAATCGCCAAACTCCTGAAAGTAGAAGCCTCCGACTATTGGACCAATCATTTTCAGTTTGATAAGGAATCTATTGGAAAAACCAAAAAGCTTGGCGATGATGCCATAAAGCTGATACTCATTAATACGGTGGTTCAAGCGCTTTTTGCTTACGGCAAATTACATGAAGATGTGGTTTTGCAAGAAAAAGCCCTCTTACTTCTCGAAGATTTAGAACCCGAAAACAACAGCTTGATACGCCAATTTGAAAATGCTGGCTTGCAAGCCTCAAATGCTTTGCATACCCAATCGCTACTCTATCTGCACCAAAATTATTGCAAACCCAAACGCTGTTTGGAATGTCGGGTGGGTCATGTGCTGATGAAAAGTCTTTGATAAACATTTTTTCACCTCCCATACACCTGACTACATGTGTTTTACATGCTTTTTTATCAAATGAACAAATCTTTTATTTGTGATTGGCAAACAATTTTCTAAAATTTGTCGTGGCGCAAAACCATTGATATTTTTATAAACATCAAGCCATCAACAACTTAAATAACCTAAAACCAGTTCTATGGGCAATTTGCTAACAACCATCGACAACCTAATTCAGGCCTACAACAATTATATTGGCGGTTATTTAATTCTTTTTATGCTTATCCCTACCGGGATATATTTCGCGTTCAGGCTGCGTTTTCTCAACATCACCAAACTAGGCCATGCCGTAAATGTGGTACGCGGAAAATACGACAGCAAAGAAGCCAAGGGCGATGTAAATCATTTTAAGGCACTTACTACAGCCTTGTCGGCCACAGTTGGCACAGGAAATATTGTTGGTGTAGCGCTAGCTATTTATCTGGGCGGTCCCGGAGCTGTTTTCTGGATTTGGGTAACCGGATTTTTAGGTATGATGCTTAAATACGCCGAGGTTACGCTGGCGCAAAAATACCGCAAGTTTAACAGCGACGGCAGCGTATCAGGCGGCCCCATGTATTATATGGAGTTCGGGCTGAAAGATAAAATCGGGAAATGGGCAAAGGTGTTAGCTGTTGTATTTGCTTCTGCGACAATACTTTGTTCTCTTGGAACAGGCAATATGGCGCAATCAAACTCCATGTCGGATGCGATGTTTACCAGCTATCAAATCCCCACCTGGATTTCTGGCTTATCAATAACATTTTTAGTTTTGTTGGTGGTTATCGGCGGCATTAAACGCATCGCTGATGTAACCTCGCGATTAGTGCCTTTTATGGCTGTAGTGTATGTTTTAGCTACGCTAGCCGTTTTGGTTGGTATGTACGATCAAATTCCAGCAGCTTTTGCTATGATAGTAAACGATGCTTTTACGGGAACAGCTGCGGCAGGCGGTTTTGTTGGCAGCACCTTTATTATGACATTGATCTGGGGTGTTCGCCGTGGACTTTTCAGCAATGAAGCTGGCCAAGGATCGGCGCCTATTGCACATGCTGCCGCCCGCACAAAATATCCAGCACGCGAAGGCATTGTGGCTTTGCTGGAGCCGATGATCGACACCATTATTATCTGCACGATGACGGCATTGATGATTATCGTAACCG
>CAZOEV010000180.1:0-5777 GCA_964578915.1 uncultured Lentimicrobiaceae bacterium | reverse complement strand
AAGCAGCTTTTGGCTCAAAAGCCTAAATTGTTGGCTGTTACGCATATTTCTAACGCATTGGGAACTATCAATCCAGTGAAAGAAATGATCCGTATAGCACATGAGCAAGGCATTCCGGTTCTTGTTGATGGCGCGCAATCTGTAGCACATACTTCGGTTGATGTGCAGGATTTGGACTGTGACTTTTTTGTTTTTTCGGGCCATAAAATGTTTGCGCCTATGGGGATTGGTGTTTTATATGCCAAAACAGATTGGCTGGAGAAAATGCCGCCTTGGCAATTTGGCGGTGAGATGGTAGATCAGGTGAGTTTTGAAGAAACTACTTTTAACCAACTTCCTTTTAAGTTTGAAGCTGGAACGCCTAATGTGGCAGGAGTTTTGGGTCTTGAAGCTGCGATCAATTTCATCCAGCAATATGATATGAAATCGCTTGAAAATTATGAGAACCGCATTGTGCAGCAAGCTTTGGAAATGCTCCAAACGATTTCAGGAATGCGTTTTATTGGCGAAGCTGCTCATCGCGCTGGCGTGATTTCCTTTGTTGTTGATGGAACACATCCTTCTGATATTGGCACTTTGGTAGATAAAATGGGTGTGGCAGTGCGCACCGGACATCATTGTGCGCAGCCTGTGATGACGCGTTTTGACGTGCCGGGAACAGTGCGTGCCTCCTTTGCATTTTATAATACCGAGGAAGAAGTTGAAAAACTTGTAAAAGCGGTTGAAAAGGCAGTTACGATGTTGCGGTAATTGCTTCAAACTATTTCCTGAGAATTTAATCTAAATAACTAGTTAAGAATAATTTAGATTTGTCAGTTACACACTTTTTCAGCACTAATATTTGTTTGAAAAGAGGTAATTGAAAGTTTTTAAAAAGCAACTAAGTCCGCTCATCGCCGGATTTTTTGCAGACATTTTCGCATCTTTGCAAAAAAGAATTGAAGACCATGACAATTTCAGAAATACAACAAGAAATAATTAGCGAATTTTCGCTATTCGATGATTGGATGGATAAGTACAATTACCTCATCGAAATGGGCAAAGACATGCCCATGATTGATGAACACTTTAAAACCAATAATCATTTGATTAGCGGTTGTCAGTCAAGGGTTTGGCTACATGCTGATCTTATTGAAAACAAAGTTTTTTTTACCGCTGATAGCGATGCGGTAATTACCAAAGGAATCGTAAACCTGTTGATTCGCGTTTTTTCTGGCCATTCGCCAGAAGAAATTCTAGAAGCTGATACGGTTTTTATTGATCAGATTGGTTTGAAAGAACATTTGTCACCAACACGGTCTAACGGATTGGTTTCCATGGTGAAACAAATGAAACTGTACGCCCAGGTTTACAAACTAAAACAGAATAACTAAGGTTTAAAATCATGTCAAAAGAAGATAAAGCAAGGATTGAAAAGGATATTATTACGACTTTAAGAACCATTTTCGATCCCGAAATTCCAGTAAATATTTACGAGCTGGGACTGATTTACGAAATCAGCATCAGCGAACAGGATGATGTGCACGTACTGATGACACTCACAACACCTAACTGTCCTGTTGCTGAGAGTCTTCCGCTAGAAGTAAAGCAAAGGGTAGCTGAAGTAAAAGGTGTAAGAAATAGCGAGGTAGAACTCACTTTCGAGCCGCCTTGGGACGACGAAATGTTGTCGGATGAAGCCAAACTCGATTTGGGCTTACTTTAAAGCCCGCTTTTTTTTGAAGCTGCAATTTCTATTTGTAAGCTTCTTATCATAAATATGATTTCATCTTAATACATCCCTGCGATGACTTTGCTCTCTAAAATTAATGATCCCGCTGACCTTCGTAGGCTTTCTCCAAAGCAATTTCCTGCTTTGGCAGAGGAACTGAGATCTTATATTTTAGATGTGATTTCTGTCAATCCCGGACACCTGGGTGCCTCGCTTGGCGTGGTAGAGCTCACGATTGCGCTGCATTATTTATTCAATACCCCAAATGATAAGTTGATTTGGGATGTAGGCCATCAGGCTTATAGCCATAAAATTTTGACAGGAAGAAAAGCTGACTTTTACAGCTTGCGCAAATTGGGCGGCCTGAGTGGTTTTCCGGTGATGGCCGAAAGTATTTATGATGCATTTGGCACCGGCCACGCTTCAACTTCTGTTTCGGCAGCCGTTGGAATGGCGGTGGCTGCAAAATTACAAGGAAAGCCTGATCAACAACATATTGCCGTTATTGGCGATGGAGCTATAACCGGCGGCATGTTTTTCGAGGCTTTAAATCAGGCAGGAGACAGCGGAATCAACTTGCTTATCATTCTAAACGACAACGGAATAGCCATTGACAAAAGCGCCGGTGCTTTAAAAGATTATCTTATCCGCCAAGCTGAAAAACACAGCAGTCAGGCTTTTTCCAACCCACTTTTTGAAGCTTTTGGCATTGCTTGCAATGGACCTGTTTATGGCCACGATTTTGAGGAATTATTGCCTGCGCTTGAAGCCGTAAAAGCTATGAAAGGCGTACGTTTGCTACACGTAATTACCACTAAAGGCAAAGGTTTTGAGCAGGCCGAACGAGATCAGGTGCGTTTTCATGCGCCTGGTGTTTTTGATCGCCTAACGGGTGAGTTGCCAAATGTGCAGCCTGTCGAAGACAGGATTCCGCTTTACCAGGAGGTTTTTGGAGAAACTTTGTTGGAGCTGGCACAGCAAAATCCCCGTATTGTTGGCGTAACTCCTGCCATGCCAACTGGAAGCCATTTGTTACCCTTGATGGAAAAATATCCCGATCGCTGCTTTGACGTGGGAATTGCAGAGCAACATGCACTCACATTTTCTGCCGGACTGGCAACACAGGATTTGATTCCATTTTGTGTGATTTATTCTACTTTTTTGCAGCGCGCTTACGATCAACTTATCCACGATATCGCCTTGCAAAAGCTTCCTGTGGTGCTTTGCGTCGACAGGGCAGGACTGGTGGGTGAAGATGGCGCCACACATCACGGCGTTTTCGATTTGGCTTTTCTGCGCTGTATTCCTAATTTGATTATTGCTGCACCAATGGATGAAATTGAATTGCAGCAACTGATGTTTACAGCTTCTGAGTTCCGCGATGGCCCTTTTGTGATCCGCTATCCAAGAGGAAAGGCAACGAAAATAGATTGGAAAGTAAAACCGAAAAGCTTGCCAATTGGCAAAGGAAGAAAACTTTCTGAAGGAAAAAAAATCGCCTTGATCAGCATTGGCCATCCGGGGAATTTCGTGCAAAAGGCAGTAAAAATTTTGGCTGAAGCGCAAATATTTGTGAGTCATTACGACCTGCGTTTTTTGAAGCCGTTGGATAATAAGCTATTAGCAGAAGCTTTTGAGCAGCACGAAATCATTATCACGGTTGAAGATGGCGTAATAAATGGCGGTATGGGAAGTGCTTTGATGGAGTGGGCACAGGAAAACGATTTCCAGAAAAAAATAATCCGCCTTGGTGTGCCAGATCAGTTTGTGCCACACGGCAAGCCAGAGGAGTTGCAGCAAAGTTGCGACTTTGATGCGCTGGGGATTGTTCAAAAAGTAAAAGATCTGTACGTAAATTTAGCCCAGTAATTTGTTTTAGTCCTTCACTCGGAGTCTTCAACTACTTCTATTTTATTACAAGCTCTATCCATCTAATTGCAGACAAGTTGATTCTTGCAGGATTTCAGCTTTCAAATTTAATGTTTTTATTAAGTTCTGGCGACATAGTCACAGACTATGCCGAGCGGAGGGGATTATAAATGCTTACTAAAATGGAGTTCAAGTCGCTCTTGTTTAGTTATCTTGATGAATCAAATCTGTTAAACAATAATCTTTTCTTCTCTACTTCGATTGGAAGGCTTAAATCTCCTTTGGAATTTCTTGTTCTTATTTCAAGAACAGAAGTAAATGTAAGAAGGGAATCATTAAGTGGATATATTGTTTCAAAAAATAAAAGCCTTGAAACAGTATCATTAACTATGTGTTCGAAATCAGTATTCTCAAAATTATATTTTTTATCAATAAGTAAGAAACTAGAGTCATTGTAGTTAAATTCATATAAAAACTTTGTTGGAAATTCGTTGTATTCGACGTTTCCAAAAAGACCTAAATTAAGATATTGATCCAATAAAATAGTGTCATTAATTGAAGCAGAATAACCCTCTGAAAAACTGAAATCAGAATTTGTGGCAGGAATTGCGGTAAGACTATTGCCAATAAAAACGTCTTTTGGGTTGTTTTGATTCAGACTTTCTATTTTTTCACGTAGGTTAAGTACTTTCCCAAAAAAATATATGTTGGACAATAGTAATAAAATTGATAGAAAAGCAATTACTCTAAATATTGATGTTTTCATAAAGGTTATTTTTCATTTTCAAAGATATTTCTTTTATCTTTTTTTAACAATTTAACTGTTTTTGCCGAGTCCCGCAACGAAACAATACTATGATTTTTACCAATAGATGAGCCATCCAGGCTGGTTACTTTATAAAAAATTGATACTTTTTTGGATGAATCAACTTTAGATGGAGCACGTTCTTTTTTTTGTTTCTGCTTTGGACTCTTTATTGTCCCCCTTGCTCGGAGTCTGCGACTACGTCGGCTTTAGTTTATTATAAGATTTGTTAATCTGATTCCAAGCAAGTTGATTCTTGCAGTATTCCAGCTTTCAAATTTAAGGTTTTTAATAAGTTTTGGCGACGTAGTCACAGATTGTACCTAACAGGAGTTTGAATTATTTTATGTTTAGATTATGTATTCCTGTGTCTTAAATTAAGTCTTTAGTTTAAATATTCAGCTATTCTCAGCTTGAGATATTCAATTTTTGATAAGTAGATTCCCTTTTTCGATAATTCGTCTTTATTGTAATAATACAGACTCATCAAATCACCAGGAAAACTAACATTTATAAGATACAGCTCATTACTATTATTATGAAATAAAGATTTATTAGACAGTTTAATAGCTTCTTTATCTGTGTATCCTAGAGGTCTTTCAAAACAGTAAAAGAAATGTATTTCTTTCTCAATAATGCATGCTATGATCTCCTTGACAATACTATCGTTAATATCAATTTTCGAATTGACTTTTTCAACATTCCTAACTAAACCTACTGAATCAACATTAACGAAAAATAAGAGGGATTGATTATCATTCAATAACTTGGACACAAAGTATTCTCCTTTCATTTGAATGAGTGCTTCTCCAAATATGGCAGAATTGATACTGATACAATTCTTATCAACAGATATGTTTTGTGAGAAAATACTCATTGTTGAAAAAATAAAAAATGTAAAGGTTAATGTGATATTATTCATAAGCAAATATAACTACTTTTTGAAGTGAATAAGGTGACACCTCGCTCGGCGTAGATTCTGTGTTAAAATTCAATGAAAGTTTGGTATTTTTTTAATTTTGTTTTTTTTAAAACGGCCTTGTGCTAGTTTCTAAAGAGTAGATTCTGCGACTACGTCGGCTTTAGATCATTTTAAGGTTTGTTAATCTGATTCCGTGCAGATTGATTCTTACAAGATTTCAGCTTTCAAATTTAATGTTTTTAATAAGTTCTGGCGATGTAGTCGCAGACTAGGCCGAACGGGTGATATGCCGCCAAAAAAGGTAAAAGGAGAGGTCGCTTCCAAGTTTAAGTTTTATTGAGCTTCAAGTTTTCAGGATTTTGGCGGATATCGAAAAATGTTAGCAGATAAATTTTTTTGTTCTTTTTATCCACTTGATAAAAAAGCGTGTTGTTTTTGTCAATTATGGCTTTTCGGATATTTTTATGGTT
>CAZOEV010000179.1:0-5777 GCA_964578915.1 uncultured Lentimicrobiaceae bacterium | reverse complement strand
TAAAGTGCGCAAAACATGCAGCCGCAAGACTGTGAGTTTTGTCTATAGGGGGGGGTAATATGCTGATTATCAATTTATTAAACATGAAACGTCTTGTTTGCTTGTTAGTTGAACAAAGCTACAATAAAAAATACAATGCACAAACAAAAATCTACTTTTTTCAGAAAATTACTCCAAGCTTTATTTAATATGGCATTTTTAAAACCAAAAAAAACTCCCTGAAAATTAATTCAGAGAGTTCAAATCATTCAAAAAATAAGATTTAATCCAGCAGAACTACTTCTCCGGTATGCAGGTCGTAATAAGCACCTACAATTTTGATTTTTCCTTCTTTTTCCAGTCCTGCCATAATGGGTGAGCGTTCTCGGATATCGTCTATGGTCATTTCCACGTTGGTTTTAACGACTTCTTCCACATATTTTTTATCAGATGAGTTGCGATCGCCGCCTACCTTTTTGATGGCCGGTTCGATGGTGCTCATCAGGTGCGCCACATTGTCGCCTGCCTCAAATTTATCGATTCCAGCTTTCACAGCGCCGCAGGCTTCGTGGCCCAGCACCATCACTAGCTTGGAACCAGCAACAGCAGTGGCATATTCCATGCTTCCTAAAATACTTTCGTCTTCGGTGTTTCCGGCTACGCGGGCTACAAAAACATCACCAATGCCTTGGTCAAAAACCATTTCTACCGGCACGCGTGAGTCGATACACGAGAGGATAACTGCTTTTGGATATTGTCCTGTGGAAGTAGCTCTTACCTGTGCAGGCAAGTCTAACTTGTCGGGCCTGTTGGCTACAAAACGTTTGTTGCCGTCCATCAGATCTTTAAGTGCCGCATCTGTAGTGAGCTTCGTTTGCGAATCTTTGGTCATTACACCAGATTCGTTTGCTGCAGAGGCCAAACTTTGTGCATTAGAAATTGATGGAGAAAAAGCTAAAGCAATGGCCAGTGAAAAAGCCATGAAGTAAGATTTTGTTTTCATTGTTACTTAAAATTAGTGGTTAACTCAAACTAAACAGCATAAAATAGTTTTTGTTAAATCATTAACACTCTTTAACTAAAAAACAATCGATCAATGGCTTAGGCCGAAAAGGCAATAAATATTAAATGACAGACTTAAAGGCGCAAAAAACTTTGCTAAGAATTTGAAGCATGAATTTCTGATTAGCACTAATAGCTTGC
Source organism: uncultured Lentimicrobiaceae bacterium (assembly GCA_964578915.1). Classification (GTDB taxonomy): domain Bacteria; phylum Bacteroidota; class Bacteroidia; order Bacteroidales; family F082; genus UBA5536. Next base: position 4,595 of record CAZOEV010000179.1, on the reverse strand, counting down.
TCTCAAATCACTTGTTTATTTCTTATCCCAGCTCGTACCATCTTTGCCGTCTTTCACCACAATTTGAAGTGCTGCAAGCTTATCGCGAATCAAATCGCTGGTGGCATAATCCTTACGTTGGCGGGCTTCCTGACGCAATTGTATTATGGTTTCCATCAGGCCGTCGAGCAACTGATCATCTTGGTTGGCATTTTCGGCCTGCAAACCCAAAATATTAAATACAAACACCTCAAAAAGTTCCTGTAACAACTTCAATTCCAAGGGGTTTATTTGTGAATGCCCGTCTTTCACGGAATTAACGATACGTACTGCATCAAAGAGTTTGGCAATGGCGATTGGGCTGTTCAAATCGTCGTTCATCGCTGCATAGCAAGCCTGACGAATGGCTTCAATATTTTGGTCAGGAGCTGCTTTTTCCGCTTTAAGTTGCTTTACTTCAGAAGCTGCTGCCATCAAGCGTTTCATGCCTTTTTCGGCAGCCTGAAGGGCTTCGTTAGAAAAATCGAGCGTGCTGCGATAATGCGCCTGAAGGATAAAAAACCGGATCGTCATGGCGCTGTATGCCTGTTCGAGCAAAGCGTGATCGCCACTAAAGAAATCATCTAGCGAAAGTGCATTACCTAATGATTTTCCCATCTTTTGTCCGTTGATGGTAATCATATTGTTGTGCATCCAATAGCGCACCGGCGATTTTCCGTTGGCAATGGTTGACTGTGCAATTTCTGATTCGTGGTGCGGAAAAAGCAAATCCATGCCACCGCCGTGAATATCAAACTCATCGCCCAAATATTTGCAGCCCATAGCTGAGCATTCCATGTGCCAGCCCGGAAAACCATCGCCCCAAGATGAAGGCCAACGCATAATGTGCGCAGGTTCGGCATTTTTCCATATAGCAAAATCGGCGCTGTTGCGTTTCTCGCTTTGGCCGGCCAGCTCGCGGGTGTTGCTCATCAGTTCGTCCAACTTACGGCCCGACAAAATGCCGTATTGGTGATTTTTGCTGTAGTGAGTCACATCAAAATAAACCGATCCATTGACTTCATAAGCATAGCCTTTGTCAAGGATTTTCTTCACCATCTCGATCTGCTCAATGATATGCGCCGAGGCATGTGGCTCAATAGAAGGCCGTTGCACATTGAGTTGGTCCATTTGTTGGTGGTAACGTTGGGTGAAATAATTCACAATTTCCATGGGTTCCAACGACTCCAAACGGGCCTTTTTGGCAATTTTATCTTCGCCTTCGTCTGCATCATTTTCAAGATGGCCCACGTCAGTAATATTGCGCACATAACGCACTTTGTAGCCCAAGTGTTTTAGGTAGCGAAACAGCAAATCAAAAGTGATTGCCGGTCGGGCATGGCCCAGATGGGCATCGCCATAAACTGTTGGACCGCAAACATACATGCCAACGAATGGCGGATTTAGCGGCTCAAATAATTCCTTTTTACGACCTAAACTATTGGTAATATATAACTTACTATTAATTTCTGCGCTCATGGTATCCCTTGAATTTGAAGTTACAAAGTAACAAAATTTTATGCTTATCCCATCGAAAGGCTTGGCCGCTAACTGAATTCCTTTATTTTTGTAAGAAATTGTTAATTGAATAACACAAAACCTATGGAAAAAATTCTGGTAATCGGTTGCTCCGGACAAATTGGCTCTGAGCTAACGCTGGCGCTGCGCAAGTTGTACGGCAACGAAAACGTATATGCCACTGACATCAAACAAGCTCCGGCTGATATTTTGGAATCGGGTCCTTTTCATATTTTAGATGTATTGGATTATAACAACCTCTTGCATTTTGCAATTCGTTACAATATTACGCAGGTGTATAATTTGGCGGCGGTTTTATCCGGCAATGCCGAAAGAATACCACAGCAAGCCTGGGAAATTAATATGAAAGCGCTGATGAATACGCTTGAGTTGGCCCGCGAATCGGATGCCAAAAAGCTATTTTGGCCCAGTTCAATTGCTGTTTTTGGTCCAACCACACCACGCCAAAATACCCCGCAAATGACTGTGATGGAGCCCAATACAGTTTATGGAATCAGTAAACTGGCTGGCGAGCGCTGGGGCGAATATTACCACAAACGCTATGGCGTAGATTTCCGTAGCCTGCGCTATCCCGGACTCATCAGCTACAAAACAGAAGCCGGCGGCGGCACCACAGATTGGGCAGTCGATATTTATTTCGAAGCCATCCAAAACAAGCGTTACAATTGCTTCTTGAGCGAAGATACCGCCCTACCGATGATGTTTATGGACGATGCCATCCGCGCTACCATAAAATTGATGCAAATCGATGGCGAAAAACTCTCGTTGCGATCGAGCTATAATGTTGGTGGTATGAGTCTTGCACCAAAAGATGTTACCGAAGCCATCAAAAAACATATTCCTGACTTTGAGATAACTTATGAACCAGATTTCAGGCAGCCCATTGCCGATAGCTGGCCCGCCAGTATTGACGATCAGATTGCGCGGCGAGATTGGCAGCTAAACGCAAGTTTTGACCTGGAAAGCATGACGAAATTGATGCTTACTGAGATTAGTAAAAAATTGGCCTAAGGCACTGTTTATAAAATTAAAACCGAGGGCAACTTCGGTTTTTTTTATCTGACTACAAGGAATTTGCTTGAAACGGACATTTTCAAGCAAAAAACTCCGCTATGCGCGAATATTCTATAATTTTTTCTTCGTCCTAATTCCCTTAACACCAATCTCCCATCCCTAAATGTAGGTATTTTTTAATTATTAAAGGACAAACCGGTCTTTATATCTTAATAAGCATTATATTTGCATCCTAAACTTTAAAACAGTTCATAAAATGCAAAACTTAGAACAATTAACAGTTGCAGATATTGTAGCTCAGGATTTCAGGGCTTCGGATGTGTTTCGCAAACACAAAATTGACTTCTGCTGCGGCGGAAAAATTAAACTACAAGATATTGAAAGCCATTACAAAGTAAAGCCTGCTTTGCTTGTTGAAGAATTGAATAGCTTGCTCAACAGCCAGCAATCGGCTGCTTTAGACTACAAAGATTGGGATTTAGACTTTTTGGCCGATTTTATTGAGCGCACACACCACAAATTTGTACGCACAGAAATTCCGGTGCTAAGCGCCTATCTCGCAAAAATTGCGGAGGTTCACGGTCAAAATCATCCCGAATTGCCAGAAGTAAAAAGTTTGTTTGAAGGTGCTTCTGAAGCCTTACTGGCCCATCTTGATGAAGAAGAAAAAGTGCTTTTTCCGCTGGTGCGTGAGTTAGCCAAATCGGACAAACAATCCGCCAACAGCGAACAAAAAGAACTCCTCACCAAAAAGCTAAGTCAGTTGATAGAGGAGCATGAAAATGAAGGCGCACGCTTTAAAACGATTGCCCGCCTCACCTCTAATTATAGCATTCCGGAAGATGCTTGCAATACGTATATGGTGGCCATTTCAAAGCTGGAAGCTTTTGAAAAAGACCTGCATCAACATATCCATCTCGAAAATAATATATTATTTCCCAAAACCATCGCACGGGAATCCTTACATTTGCAATAAGAATTTGTTATGTTTTCAAAAGCTTGTAAATACGCCATCAGGGCATTGATTTATTTGGCCAGCAAGGCTGAAGCACCTGAAAATACAGGACTTCGAGAAATTGCCGCCGAGATAGATTCGCCTGTGGCATTCACAGCGAAAATCATGCAAATATTGAGCAAGCAAAACCTGGTAAATTCAGCCAAAGGCCCACATGGCGGCTTTTACCTCGATCCTTCTGCACCCCAAATCAAACTGATTCAGGTGGTGAAAGCGATTGATGGCACGCATAGCATTACCGGATGCGGCCTCGGCTTGAGTTCTTGTTCCGAAAAACATCCTTGTCCCATTCACCACGAATTTGCTACAATCCGCAATGCCTTAGCCAATTTACTTGAAGAACAGACGATTCAGCAGTTGGCGCGTGAATTGCTTGCCGGTAAATCTGTGCTTAAACATCACTTAATTTAAAAATTTTTGTATTATTACCGGATAAACAGGTCTTAATTACTAAATATCAAATCCATGAAAACACAAAGTTATATCACAATAATAACGCTATTTTTAGCTGTAATTCTAAACAGTTGCACCAGCACACCAGAGCGCCGCATAATAGATCCTGACACAGATGTAAAAGGTCAGGTGCGCGCAGTACTTACCGATGCGCCCGAAGTGCCACCACGTATCACCAATAAATCAAATACTAAGGTGATTGTTGAGCTCGAAGTTATCGAAAAACAAATGCGCCTTGCCGATGGTGTTGACTATACTTTTTGGACATTTGGCGGTAAGGTTCCTGGTAAATTTATCCGCGTGCGTCAGGGCGATTTAGTAGAGTTTCACCTCCATAATCATCCCGACAATATGCTTCCCCATAATATTGACCTTCATGCTGTTACAGGTCCCGGTGGTGGTGCCGAAGCTTCATTGATTGCACCCGGAAAAAGCGCTCAGTTTAGTTTCAGGGCACTCAATGTGGGTTTGTACGTATATCATTGTGCCACAGCGCCTGTGGGAATGCACATTGCCAACGGCATGTACGGACTTATCTTGGTGGAACCATTAGAAG
>CAZOEV010000178.1:0-5872 GCA_964578915.1 uncultured Lentimicrobiaceae bacterium | reverse complement strand
AGGGCTACACAGCACAATTTGCAGCTGGCCAAAAATGTGAGGCCTGAAGAGGTGATTAAGCTGTTTCGCGAAAACCGTGGCCGCACCATTAGTCACTGGAATGATTTGGAATACAATCGATTAAAACATTTGACTTATACCGGAATATATCGCGGACAGGCTTTTGTTTATGGCGTTTACAGCCAACCCAATGAGTTGTGTGCTGGCGCCATTTTTATGCAAAGTCATGGAAAACTCGTGTTTTTATTTTCGGGCGCCAATCAGCAGGCCAAGGATAATCATGCTTTAAGTTTTCTTATTGACGAAGTGATTAAGGTACACAGCCAAAAACAGCTTGTTTTTGACTTCGAAGGCTCTGATCAGGAAGGCTTGGCACTTTATTACAAAGGGTTTGGCAGCAAAAAAACCTATTATCCTGGTTTAAAACTTAACAGATTGCCATTTTTAGGACGACTGGCCTTGCGTTTGGTGAAAAGAAAATAAATTTTTATAAAACAGATAGTCTTTCTGCTTCTAATTGGTTATTTTTGCTCCATAACTTATCTATTATGACCACCATTCACAATCTTGGAGAAACCAAATCTGTTTTCAATCAATTTGTTGCAGAGCTTCGCAGTGTTGACATTCAGAACGATCGCATGAGATTTAGGCGTAACCTAGAGCGAATAGGGGAGGTGTTTGCTTATGAGATCAGTAAAACGCTGGAATATGTTCCTGTAGAGGTGACAACGCCTCTTGGGGTTGCCCAAATGATGCAGGTGGTTGAGCAGCCTTTGCTGGCTACTATTTTACGCGCTGGATTACCATTGCATCAGGGCTTGCTCAATTATTTCGATAAAGCCGACAATGCTTTTATAACGGCTTATCGAAAATACCATAAAAACGAAGATTTTACCATTCGCGTGGAGTATATTTCGAGTCCGTCAATTGAAGGTAAAGTGTTGATATTGAGCGATCCGATGTTGGCAACAGGCGCCTCCATTGTTAAAACGGTAAAAGGAATGCTTGCTCATGGAATGCCCAAACATATTCATATTGCGGCCGTGCTGGCCAGCAACGAAGGCCTAGAGTATATAAAACGTAATTTATCGCTACACAATATCACCTTATGGCTGGGCGGTGTGGATGATGAGCTAACGGCGCAGGCTTATATTGTGCCTGGATTAGGCGATGCAGGCGATTTGGCCTTCGGCCAGAAAGACTAAATTCTGCGCTATTTTTCAACTAAAATAACCTATGAAAAAACTGATAGGCGAAAATATTCGCATCTCGCTCAACTCCATCAGAAGTCATGCGCTCCGCACTACCCTGACTATTGCAATTATTGCGTTTGGAATTATGGCTTTGGTTGGAATTCTAACTGCTATCGACAGTATGAAATATTTCCTCACAGAGAACTTCTCTATGATGGGATCCAATACTTTTAATATCCGAAACCGCGAAATGGTGGTGCGCATGGGAGGAAACCAATCGCGGCCCAAAGCCAATAAATACATCAGTTATCAGGAAGCCAGTGCCTTTAAAGAACGCTTTGATTTGCCGGTTTCTACCAGTATTTCGGTGCGCGGAACGGGTATTGCTACCCTGAAATTTGAAAATGAAAAAACCAATCCGAATATTGCAGTGATTGGTATTGACGAAAACTATGTGTATAACTCGGGTTTTGAGATTGAGTTTGGACGCAATATAACTGCCCGAGAAACTGCCGAAGGCACACATGTTGCCATTGTGGGTTCGGCTATTGTTGAGAGTTTGTTTAAGAATAATCAAAATCCAATAGGCCAAATAATTACCGTAGGCCCTGGGCGCTATCGAATTATCGGTGTGCTCAAAGAAAAAGGCTCAAGTTTAGGCTTTAGTGGCGACCGCGATTGCCTGCTTCCGCTAAATAATGTGCGTCAGTATTTTTCGCGTTCCAATATGAATTATGGTATTAGTGTGCGGGTTGCAGAGCCCGAACAGATGGATGCTGCTGTTGGTCAGGCTACTGGAATCTTTAGGATTATTCGTAATGATGCGCTTGGGAAAGGAGAGAGTTTTAGCGTTGATAAAAGCGATAATGTAGCCAACATGCTGCTTAGCCTTACCGGTCAAATCAGGTTGGGTGCTACTTTTATTGGTTTAATCACTTTGTTTGGAGCAGCAATCGGCCTGATGAATATTATGCTTGTTTCTGTAACAGAACGTACGCGAGAAATTGGAGTGCGCAAGGCGGTTGGAGCAACGAAAAAAACCATTAGAAATCAGTTTTTGGTGGAAGCTGTTGTAATTGCTCAAATTGGTGGCGTGGTGGGAATTATTTTTGGCATCGGCATTGGAAACCTGCTTTCAATCGCTATCGGAAGTACATTTATCATACCTTGGATTTGGATCGCTATGGCTGTAGTACTCTGCTTTTTTGTAGCACTTATCAGTGGAATTATTCCAGCTAAAAAAGCTGCCGAACTTGACCCGATCGATGCGTTGAGGTATGAGTAGGATGTAAATGAATTGATATTAATTGACTCTTTTTGATTAGTTGAGAGTCTTTAAAATCATTTATAGCAAAATTTCTGCTTTTCTTTTGTGCTGTCACACTGAAATGCTTTGTTGTTTGCGCTTGTTTTCATATCATTGCAAGTCTTTTTCCTAAAAACAGATTTTATGGCACTTAAAACAAATATTCCGCGTGATAGTTTTAGCTCAAAAATCGGCGTAATTGCTGCCGCAGCCGGATCAGCTATTGGATTGGGTAATATTTGGCGCTTTCCTTATGTAGCCGGCGAAAATGGCGGAGGTGCTTTCTTGCTGATTTATTTTGGGTTTATCGTGCTTATTGGTGTGCCTGTCATGCTTTCCGAATTTGTGATTGGACGCAGTACCCAAAGCAATCCCGTAGGCGCTTTTAAAAGACTCGCGCCAAAAAGTTTTTGGCCGCTAACCGGATTTATTGGCATTTCTGCCGCCTTTTTTATCCTAGCTTTTTATACTACAGTTTCCGGCTGGACACTCGAATATTTGTTTCTGGCTTTTAAAAACGGCTTTGCCGGAAAGGACGCGGCAGTGTTGAGTACCGATTTTGACCTTTTCCGAACAAGTGGCTTGCGCCCTTTGCTCTGGCAAAATATTTTTATGGTGTTAACCGCCTTTATCGTATTTAAAGGGATTAAAAATGGTATTGAAAAATATACCAAGATATTGATGCCTTTGCTGCTTGTAATTATTGTTGTATTAGGCATCAGAAGCGTAACCTTGCCAGGCGCTTCCGAAGGTTTACTATTTTTATTTAAACCCGACTTCTCAAAAATTACTGGAAAAGTGATTCTCGAAGCTTTAGGACAGTCTTTCTTTTCGCTCTCTATCGGGATGGGGACGCTGATAACTTATGGCTCTTATATTGGTAAAAAGGAAAATCTGGGCTCCACAGCACTTTCTGTTTCAGCAGCCGATACCCTTATTGCTATTTTGGCAGGTGTTGCTATTTTTCCAGCAGTTTTTGCTTTTGGAATCGCTCCTGAAGCCGGTGCAGGTCTGGTATTTATCACCTTGCCTCTGATTTTTGATCAAATGGCTGGCGGCTATTTCTTCGCCTTGATATTTTTTATGTTGCTGTCAATAGCGGCGCTTACTTCAACAATTTCGGTGCTTGAAGTGGTGGTGGCTTACCTTTCTGAAGAGTTGAAATTAGGCCGAAAAAAAGCCACTATACTTGCTGCTTCTTCTATTGCACTGCTTGGCGTGGCCACCACAATGAGTCAGGGACCCTGGTCAGCACTGAGTATTGGTAAATACAATTTATTTGATTTACTTGAAATGTCTTCGGCCAATGTGATGCTGCCGCTGGGCGGATTGCTGATTGTGTTATTTGTTGGCTGGTTTATGCCCAAACCAGTACTTTTTGCAGAACTTTCCAATGAAGGAAAATACCGCGCACGTTTCAAATATATTTATTTGTTTATCATCCGTTTTCTGGCGCCAGTAGCTATTGCATTTGTGTTTTTGCATGGCTTGGGAATTTTCGGATTCTTTGGTGCGGGTGATTTATAAGCACATTTGCCGCTAATAGTTTAGCATAATGGGATTTAAAGAACAATTTGATTTTAGTAAGGGAGAGCAATTGGCGATCGTGCTGCTGTTGATCGTGCTGCTTTTGTTTGTCGGAATCAACTTTATACCCATTTCAATTCCTTCCGATCCGGTTTTTAGCGATTACCAGCTGGATTCAGTATTGAGCCTGCACAAAAGCGCCCAAGCACAGCAAGAAAAACTCAGGCAGGAAAAGTTTGACGCAGCTAATCCTGATTTTTCAGCAGCTTCCGACAGGCTAAATCCTTTTAATTTCAATCCCAATAAACTTTCTGAATCAAACTGGAAAAAGCTGGGGCTTCAGGATTATCAGATTCGGAATATCAAAAATTATGAGCAAAAAGGTGGTCGGTTTTTCAGGAAAGAAGACCTGAAAAAGATCTATACTATTACTGCCACCGAGTACGAAATTCTTGAACCTTATATTGTGATTCCTGTGCATAGTAATGCGCAGCTTGCTAAATCAGCGATGAAATCGGAAAATACGGTTCGTAAAGCTGTTGAAACCAAAAAACCACGAACTATTCGTGAGGTGGAAATAAATAGTGCTGACTCCATGGATCTGATCCAACTACCGCAAGTAGGACCTTGGTTCGCGCATCGAATTTTGAATTACAGAAAAATCTTAGGTGGTTATAGTCATCATAATCAGCTGCTCGAAGTATATGGCATGGAAAAAGATCGGCTCGATAAATTTATTAGCTACCTTACTATTGACACAGCCAATATTGAGTCGCTTCGCATTAATTATGCTGATTTTAAGCAAGTTGTCAGACATCCTTATGTTTCTTATGGCCTTACAAAGGCTGTTTTTAACTACCGCGAACGTAAAGGCATGATCAGTAATTGGGAAATTTTACAGCAGTTGGTGCCCGAAGGCGATACGCTCTCCGTATATTTACCAAAATATTTACAATACAATTAATATACTATGACAATGAAAAATATGACTATAATCAGCTTATTTGCTGCAATTGTGCTATCGTTTACAGCTTGTAGCTCGACCCAAAAAGCACCTCAAAAAGTTGTTAGTAAAGTGGTAGAAGACCATGAAACAGAAGCTTATAACTTCCCCGAAGGGATTTATTATGCCTATCAATTTGAAGGCGATAGGCCTGCTTACGATTTTAATGTAGAGGCTTTGGTGGAACAGCTTGCTACGGCTGAAATACCAGTAAAAAATATGTGGTACAAAGGCGCTTCATCCTCCTGCACACCTCCCGGAAGTAGCATGAGCATGAGTGTTGTAGTGGATGCTGTGTTGATTATACAAACAACAGCAACTGCTGAGAAAGTGCGCGATTTGGGCTTTCAAAGAACTACCGCACCGACTATGGGACAATGCGCCTATAGGGTAAGTAGGTATGTTTTTTAGCATGACTATTTCACTCAAAAAAGGACTTAAAAGAGCAAACAGATGGGAGTAAATATTTTTTCGCGTTTTCCAAAAACATTCTGGACGGCCAACACGCTTGAGCTTTTTGAGCGCTGGGCTTGGTATGGTATGTTTAATGTGTTGGCGATTTATTTGACAGCCTCTACGGATACTGGTGCCTTGGGTTTTACGCAGGAACAGAAGGGCAGCATGATGGGAATTGTTACGGCTATTCTTTATTTCCTGCCTGTAATTACAGGTTCCATAGCTGATAAGATGGGTTACAAAAAGGTACTGTTATTGTCCTTTGGAATTTCATCTACAGGCTATCTAATCATGGGTCACCTGACTGACTATAGCTTGGTGTTTGGCGCATTTTTCTTTATTGCTATCGGTGGCGCGCTTTTCAAACCTGTAATTTTTTATATTGCT
>CAZOEV010000177.1:0-5885 GCA_964578915.1 uncultured Lentimicrobiaceae bacterium | reverse complement strand
AGAATATAATTTAAAGATAAGTATTTACGGGGGTTCCCAGCTATTCTTTGTATCCGACTGTTCATTCAGTACACTTAATTAACGATTTAATATCTATCTAATTAAAACCAAAAAATTAACATAATTCTATTATAACACCTCAAATTTTTGATACGAATTCATTTTTAGTGCTTTAATATATCTTCGTAAATAGCAATTTGTTCCTCACAAATTGCTATTTGTAAATTATCTCTTTCCGCGCGGATAATTGCGTTTTGCGATATTTCGAGTGCTAAGTTCTTGTTTTCAATTAATTTAATTATCTGATAGGCACAAAACTTGAAATCACCAGGTGTAAAAAACAAAGCTTCTTTATTATTTACTGCGCGTTCAGGCATAGCTCCTGCGAATGATATAACTGAAGGCGTTCCAACACTCATTGCCTCTGCCACACTATTTGAATAAGACTCGACATAAGAAGGATGGACAAATACTGTAGCTTCTTGTAAATTTTTTACAACCATCTCTGCATTTAAATCACCTACCCAAAAAACATTCCTTTCTAAGTTATTTGTTTTAATATATTTAAGCATCATTCTTAGATAACCATTGCCTAAAAAATCTGTTCTCCCGATTTTACCTGCAATTCTAATCTGTATTTCAGGGAATTTTTCTTTTATAAAAGGTAGAGATTTAACCAAAACATGCAGAGCCTTCCAAGAATACCCTAATGCAGAAGTGAATATTATTGGTTTCTCATGACAAAAAGTCGGCCATTTCTTGCTGCTAATGAATGCATCCCTTAAGACTCGTCGAATTCTGTAAAATTTAGCATCCCCATTAATGGATGCAACTTGAGAATAAGTCCAATCGGACTGTGTGATAATGTATCGTGATTTTCTAACCATTTCATCCTCTACCTTACCTTCTCTATAAAAAGATTTTGCTATAGAAAATATGGAATCTCCTTTGATTAACTCTCTAATCCCAATTGTTGATATCATTTCCTTGGCTGTAAACCCTCGCAAGCAATTTGGGCCCATACTACTAAGAACTCCTTGCATACAAAGAACAACTTTACAGGGATAATCTAATACAAATGGGAATAATTTAAAAGGGTTCTCGCTCCCCCACACTTGAATGATATCAGGCTTGAATTGAGCAACAATATTCTCAAAGTGTTGCTGAGCTTTTCTACTTAGATACCTCTTCTTACCTGAGCTGTCATAAGGTATGGCCCATTGATTTATTCCTTTATAATCACATTCTAAAATATTATCAATCCCATTAATTCTTGAAACATTACCTAGGACTATTCTGCTATCAGCATCTAATAAATTCGCTAAAGCCTTTAACCATACACCAGATGTAGTTTCTTTTTTATCATCAAATATTCGAGTTGAAACCCAAAGAATTCTCATAAAGCAGTAAAATTTAAATTAAAAAGTGTGATTCTTAGCAGAGGAAAACTAATAAGAATAAAAACATAAACCTACAATATAATTGCGTAATGATAATGGATATACGCTATATAAATATTCCCTTTTCCTTATATTCCAAATTACCTGATACCCATCCACCAATAAAAAAAATAATACTGTTAATCATTTGATAATTAAAATAAGGATTAAAAAAATTAAGGATTAAAAATGCTAACAACAATCCAAAAATAACTCCATTCTTCTGCAATTCGACCTTCTGCTTACTAAGTTTACATAATTTGAATGAATTAAATATAAACTTCAAATAAATCATTAAAATAGTAATAGAGAACACACCAAAATAAGCAAAATTATCTAAAATAGAACTGTGTTGAGAACTAATAGGATTTATAATTTCCCATGAAAATCCTAAACCAAATACTGGTGAATTCAAAAAGCTTCGTATTGAGATTTCGTAAATTTCTGAACGGCCGCTGGTCGCTGTTTTTAGTAAATCTTGTTGGGAAAAAGTATTTGTAGTTTGGAAAAACATCAAAAATGCATTGATCTTTCCTGCGCTGCCACCCAAATCACCAAAGTAACCTTTCCCAATTAGGTTGAAGCCAATTAAAATTATAGTTAACGCCACGAAACCACTTATCGCCATCTTAAAGAAGTTTTTCCTACTGGCTATAATGTAATAATATCCTATAAATGTTAAGACCATCAAAACTAGGGCAGCAGTAAAAGCTGATACAAAAATGGATAAAATTAAAATGACGAATAAAATCAAAAAGAATTTTTTTGACCTCCCGTCATTAAAATTTATAAAAGAAAACGCAAATGTCATGGTTAAAAACAGAAACGGCCAGAATATTATAAGTGAAGTATCTGTTGAATAAACTTCATGAGCAAGTTTTTTACTTATCTCACCCCCCATTAGACCGCGACCAACAAAAGGTATTAATGAAAAAATTGCAGCAACAAATAAAAATTTCAGAAATACCCTCATTAATTCTTGTCGATTATTAAGTCCCGTGTAAAAAGCAATTATAAAAACACCTAAAGGAAGAATGAAGGCAAGAAGAAGTTGAAGAGTTTTTTGGTTATCACCATAGCCTAATAAATAATAAACTGTTAACATAGCTATACTTAACAGTATCCATTTTGATGATTTAATCAGCAATCTGGTATTCGGTTTTGATATAAAAAAATATACACCAAACAAAAAGGGAATAACAACTGATATTTTTACTCCTTTTAAGTCATAAAATATGGCAGCTATCATCATGAAAAACATCACTATAACTGATAATAATGCCAATGATGAAATGCTACTCAAATTAAATTTTTTATTCATCGCGTTCTAATGATTCCTATAAATATAGCTTCTATTCTCAAAATACTATTTTGAAATTCTCCTTAATTTATTATAATATTTCATGGTTCGGATCGATAATCCTGGAAATTTTGCTGTCAAAAAAATCTTGTATAACAACAAATTATTATATTGTTGTTTTTCTTTAACTTTCAAAAACATGTCTAAATTCATTTTTATTCGCACAATCAAATCAGTAAGGTCTTTTTTAGAAAACGCTATATCTCCTTGCCCAGTTTCCAAAAGCATTCCATTAAGTACCTGTAAATATTTGTGTACATAAATATAATGGTATTGCTCTATATGATTTGATGAGTAGTCAAGTAAAAAATCGTAAACACGATGTGTTTGATCAATTTTAGCTTTTGTATAAGAAGACCTACACACACTATCCTGCCTTACTAACACATTATAAAACACCTTTGAAGTATAAACAGCTCGGTTACATTTAGCCAGCAATTGCGGCGTAAGCATTTCATCAATGCCAATATTTTGCTCGAAAACTATAATATTTTCAAAAAGCTCTCGTTTGTATAATCTTACGAGCGTTGGATGCTTTAAAACCTCAAAATGAGTTTTAAGTACAGCTACATTTGTGGTGTTAATTAAATCTATATTTTTAAAACTTGGCAAATCCACTTCTTCCCCCTGAGGGTTAAAAGCCCGAATAGCAAAGGAAACCATATCTGCATCATTTTCCTGTGCGAGTTCCACCAGACTTTCAACAGCACCTAATTCCAACCAATCATCACTATCTACAAAAAGCACATAATCGCCTGACATAACCTCAAATGCGACCTTATAGGCTGAGCCAATGCCCCCATTTTCTTTATGGATGGTGACTATTCGCTTGTCTTTTGCTGCAAAATTATCAATGATGTCTTTGGAGGAATCGGTAGAGCCGTCATTAACAAGGATAATTTCGAGTTTTTGATGTGTTTGTAGAATTACTGAATCCAAACACTTATTTAGATAATTTTCTGAATTATAAATGGGTATTATTATTGATACTAATAATGGTAAAGGATTATTCATTAAGATTAGATATATAGTTCACACTTTTAAAGACTAACTTATTTCCAAACTCGTCTTCAAGATAGGCGTTCGGATAAGGATCGGTTAAGCTTCTAATAAAATTATAAAGCTCCTTTAATGATTTATTTGAAAAATCTTCTTTACTCAATTTGCTTTCTTCTGGCTTACGTCGTTTGTAGTATGAACCACTTTCAACATTCTGGGCGTGAGATTTAATTCCGGGATAGCTAGCAAGAAAAGAATTTAAAAGCTTAACAGAGCTGTTTACTATGTTTCCAAAAACATCACTCATAGAATCACCGGACAAGTATAAATCTTCTTTTAGCCAAATATCTCCTGCATCAATTTTATTATCAGAAAGAGTCATCAAAGTAACTTTGCTGTTTATTAAGCCCTGAATGATTTGATGTTGAAGTGGTGACCCCCCTCTGAATTCAGGAAGGTCGGAAGGGTGAATTCCTAGGCAGAGAAAGTTTTGAGTTATTTCTTTTTCAATAATCCAACTCCAACCAATAAAAAGTATAAAATCGATATTTTTTGAATCGAACCTTTGACTCTTATCTTTGAACTCTTGATTAGATGTTATGGTACTAACAACGTTTAAATTAGGATGATTGGAAATCTTTTTAAATATCTCAAACGCCCATTCACGATAACCGCAAAAAATTACATTATTCATGTTTTTTATAGCTGACTTGTTTTATAAAAAGTTTTCCCTTTTCGTCTTCAATATACCCATTGGGATACGGATCTTCCAAGCATCTAAAAAAATTATACATTTCTTCAGTTGTCAAGTTAATCAATTGCTCCTTTGTTAATTTACTGTCTTCCGGTTTCCTTTTCGGCCTAACCATATCCTCCTGAGGCCATTCACCCCATATAACATTTGGATAATCATTAAGATACATATTAAACAATGCTTTGCTGGTGGATGTCATTTGCTCAAGAATATCTTCCATATTTCCAGTAAGGTCTAAGTCTACTTCATGAGAAAAAAGTCTATTGTGAGTATGTGCCCTGATAGAGTTTTCGTCATATGTGAAGCTAAAAATGCGATGTTTTGATCTTGTGACCCCATCAATGATCTGCAGTTGCAATGGTGTGCCATAGGAATAACGATCCAGTTCAGCACAATGCACACCAATAGCTTCGATTTTACTAACAATCTCCAGACCAAGCTCTTCGCTCCAGCCACAGGAAACTATCAAATCATATTCTGATAAGAGAAGTTTTGTAAGTTCCTGCTGTGTTTTACACAAAACAATTTCTGAAACTTTAGGATGTTTCGCAACTGTTGGATAAACATCCAATGCCCATTTTCTGTAAGCGAGAAAAATTACTTTCATATTATTCTTTATTGAGTTATTTGTTACAATTTGAAATACCGTATAATTATATTTCTAAAAAACAATGAACGGTGAAGTTATGATCTTACATTGAACATTATAATGTCTTAAATGCTTATCATTTATTGGTTTATTTTTTATATGAGGAAACAATAACTTGTTTTGAAACAAGATAATGAGGGTAAATAATACTAGTGACAACACTTTTTGTAAAAACCTCTGCGCCATTTTTATTTAAATGCTGAACATTATAAAATAATTCTTTTTTTTCTGATATTATACTATCTGAATAGTTATAAAAAGGAATATTGAACTTCCTTGAAGCATTCTCAAATATTGTAATATTTTCATTCCTGTTCTTAGTAATACATTGCCCTTCCCTATATTCTGGAGTATAAACCATAATAACTTCAATATTATTTTTTATTAATTCCTTTAATAATGTTTCCATTACATATATTAATCGATAGTCAATATCTACCTCATAACTCATCTTTAGAATAGACATTTCTTTAGTTGTATCCCAAAGTAAATCCATACCTCTATAACCATTAGCTCTTAATTTGCCTTCATGATTTAATTCAAATGTTTTATCAAAAGAAACTCTTGAATTTCTTTAATAATCAATGAATTGCTTGACCTACCTTTCAACACCAATTTTATTTTTTTGCAAACTCGTCATCGTACTTTACTGCATTGTAATCTTTTACTTTCTGAAATAGTAAG
>CAZOEV010000176.1:0-5911 GCA_964578915.1 uncultured Lentimicrobiaceae bacterium | reverse complement strand
CCCGCTGGAATTACCGGCTTATGGCAGGTAGAAAAACGCGGAAAAGGTGGACAAATGTCTGAAGAAGAGCGTAAAGCACTTGATAATCAATATGCAAGAACATATTCTTTTTGGGGTGATATAAAACTAATTTTAAAAACCATACCAGCATTGTTCCAAAAAGAAAATGTTTAACTAACTAATTTTGTTAATAACTATTTTAAAACTAACCTAACTTTAATTGTTGCTTTTACTCTAAAAGATAGTAAATTGCACGGTTTACGCTCGGTCAGCGAGTATCAGTTAATAAGTGACAGCTTTTGAATATGAAACAACTATCCTTACTTTTAGTCTTATTTGCGCTTCTAAGTGCAAAATATACGCAAGGGCAAATCAGATCTGATGATGAGTCAAAACTCTTCAATCCGCTTACTGATGATATTACCAAGCGTCTGCCTTCATTGAGGGTGCTTATTGATTCGGCTGTAGCCAACGCCCCTAGCGTGCGTTACGAAGAGCTAAAAGCCGACTTCTATTACTACGAACAAAAATCAGAGGAACGTTATTGGCTTGAGCATTTTAGTTTTAACCTTGATTGGAACTGGGGGAAATGGAATTTTAGAGACCGTGATGAGCTTACTCGAATTGATAGGTTTTATTTAAGCGAATCGTTTAGAGATAATTTCGCTATTGGGTTTTATATTCGCTTTCCTTTTGCCACGCTCGTGGATCGCAAAAACAGGATCAATAAACAAAAAAAATGGATTGAGCTATCATTAGTCCAACGCGAAATCAATAGAAAATATGTTCAAGGCGAAGTTATTGATGCCTACAATATGATGATTCAATGGCAAAACTATATTCGCATTTATAACGACTACCAAAAATTTACGCAAATTCAGATGCAAATGGCTCAAAATCAATTCTTAAATGGAGAGATTACAACAGCTGAATATACGCGTTTAAAAGAAATTCAAACAAGAGGAGCAGTCGAATATCAACAGGCTATTGCCGAGTTTAGTAAGAATTATCAGCTCCTTGAGATTCTTACTGATATTAATTTCAATCTAATTAATATACTAAGATAGTTTACCATGGATATAACTCAATTCCTTCGCGTTTTCAAGAAAAACCTATTGCTCCTGATAGCAATCCCATTGCTGCTTGCCATAGTTGTATTCTATTTTACCAGAAACCAAAGTAAAGTTTACGAATCTGAAGCAATTATCTATACAGGTATTACTACCGGATATTCTATCGAATCAACCGCTCAGCGTCCAACAGACTTTTTTAGTACCAGTGCTCAATTTGATAACCTTATCAATATCATTAATTCACGCCAAACAATCGTTGAATCAGCCATTATGTTGTTGGCACAAAATCTTTCACTAGAAGGTTATAATGCCCAATATATTTCTAGAGAAAACTACGAAAAGTTGCAGCAGATGGTGCCCAAAAGGGTTAAAGATATGGTTGTTAAATACGGTAAAGCCGGCATTGAACGCCAAAAAGAAGAGCAAATTAAAAACCTCGAGAAAGAAATCAAAAACCTGGAAAAGGAAATAACTAAAAAGAAGACCCGAGCCAGTTATCAAATGAACGGAAATGGCCAATCAAATGATTATCAGTCAATTTCAGGTGTTGATAAACGTAATATCGTTTCCTCCGAAAACCCATCTAGTCAAGTAGCGGAAAAAACCCATGTGGTTCAACCAAACGAAACTTTGCTCTCTATTTCTCAGAAATATGGCGTGAGTCTTAGTAAGCTGCGTGAGTTGAATAATTTTAATCAGGCAAGGCTTTCTGTCGGGCAGGAAATAATTATTTCAGGCTCATCCGCCAACAATCAAGGATACGGATACAACGAGAAAGTGGTTAGTTTATATCAAGAGGAGGATCTGCTGCAAGATATTGTAACCTTACCAGCTGATGGAAACGCTGCGGCTCTTTCTGCTCAATATAATTTTGATCGTGTGAATGAAGCCTTCAACGATATGGACGGTGCCATTACTATTGAAAAAGATCCAATTATTCCGCTTAATGTTGATGAAGACGACTTTTACAAAACAATTCAGAATTTTACAAATTATTACAACTCAAGCGACACCAATTTTATATATGAGTTACTGCACTATGGTCAAAACCCTCATTATAGTATTGCAAGCATCAAGCAGTTACAAATATATAGAATCAATAATAGTGACCTTGTTCGCCTGATTTATACCTCGGATGATCCTGGAATTTGTCAACAGACACTGAAAATCATTGCGCATACTTTCGTAATTAATTATAAGGCACTTAAAGAAAACCAGACGGATTTGGTTGTAGCCTATTTTAAACGTCAGGTTGACTCAGCTGATCAGCAGTTACAAGCTGCTGAGGATCGCCTGCTTAAGTTTAATAAGAAGAACAATATTATCAACTACGCTGAGCAAACGAAATATATCGCAGCTCAAAAAGAAGACTTGGATTTGTACTATCAAAATGAACAAGTCAGGATGGCACAAGCATCAGCCTCCTTGCGCGAGTTGGAAACAAAACTCACCCGTCGCGACAGTATTTACCTCAAAAGCGATATGATAAATCAGAAAAGAAAGCAATTTGCTGATATTTCTGAGAAAATTTTGATCAACGAAATTGCTGAAGACTACAACCAATTGATTAGTGATGAAATTGCACGTCTTCGCAAAGATTCAGACAGACTTCGCGACGAGATTAAACTCTATGTAGATCAACTGTATCTGTATAGTCATTCTACTCAGGGCGTTCCCATTTCTTCTCTTTTAGAGGAATGGCTAAAAAACGCTTTGATTTATGAAGAAGCCAAAGCCAGTTTAGTAGTACTTTCACGACGTAAAATGGATTTTGTGCGGACATACCAGCGTTTTGCTCCTCTTGGTGCGATGTTAAAACGTATCGAGCGCGAAATTACCGTTGCCGAACAATCTTACCATGAATTATTGCGCAGCCTAAACTTGGCTAAAATGAGGCAGCAAAACTTGAAAATGGCTACCAATATTCGTATCGTTGATCCACCTTATTTCCCACTCAACGCCAGGGCTTCAAAAGCTAAATACTTAGTTGTAGCAGCTTTCCTTATCGGTTTCTTGCTGGTAGCATTTATCATTCTGATTTTGGAATACTTTGATGCCTCATTGCGAAATCCCGAAAGAGTTGCTGAATATGTTAACCTGAAATTGGCTGGAGCTTTTCCTTATGTTGGATCTAATGTTCAGATGAAAAATATGGTGAAAATCAGCAACAGGCTTGTCGAAATGATTATTCAAAACTTGAAGCTGCAGCTAACACATAATGCTGTTTATCCTGCCCAAAAACCTTATTTCATTCTATTCTTTAGTACCCAGGATAATACGGGAAAAACATTTTTATCGCATAAAGTTGCCAATAAATTGCGTACTTACGGCGAAAAAGTAATGATTCTTAATTACAGTAGCGATAACAAATTGGAAACTGATGATGAAGATTTCAACATGGATTATCCATATAGTATCCAAGAAAACTTTGTTAAAGCTTCTAGCCTAAAGGATCTTATTGACAGGAATATTCTACGAATCGAAAACTATGCGTACGATTATATCTTCCTTGAAATTCCTTCTATCATTTTTAATGATTATCCATTGGAATTGATGAATGACATTGACGCCTCTATTATGGTTCTTAAAGGCAATAATAAGTGGAACAAAGCAGATAAGAGTGCGCTGGAAATGCTTGAAAGTGTGCTACGTGAAAAACCAATGGTAGTTCTTAATGAAGCCGAAGATTATGCGGTAGAAGAACTAATATCAGGGGTTAAAACGAAGAAAAATTCTCCTTTCAAAAAAAGCTTTAAAAAGGTTATTGAATTTCCTTCACGAATTAAAGTAGTACCAGCTAAAGAAAATTAATGTACAATAATGGGTTCTATAAGGCAAATTATCACCAGCAATAACTTCTTGTCGCTGGCCAACAATGGTCTTGTAGCCGTATTTGCCTTCCTTAGCTTTATCATGCTTGTGCGGATGGTTCCGCAGGAAACTTTTGGTGAATGGGTGCTCTTTATTACAGCCTCAAACTTCATTGACATGCTCAGGTTTGGCATAACGCGAACTGCATTGGTTCGGTTTTTATCTGGAGCTGATGAGCACTATGAAAAAAGCCTGATGGGAGCTAATAACCTTATCAACCTTATCTCTACTACCCTGCTTGCCTTGATCATATTGATTATTTATTACATTTCAGGACCAGCCTTAAAAGATTCCGGTTTTGATATGTTTTTTATGTGGTATCCACTTCTAGGATTTCTTACATTACCTTTTAACAATGCACAATCCGTCCTACAAGCCAAATTAAGATTTGATAAAATGCTTTGGCTCAGACTTATAAATGTTGGCGGATTTATGCTTTTTCTGATAGCAAATATTTTCCTGAATTATGGCATTGAAATTATTTTAGGCGCTTATCTTGTCACCAATTTTATTAGTTCAGTTGTTGCCAGTCTGTTTAATTGGGATGGCATAAAATACCTTTTCAAAGCATCAAAGAAGACTATCTATACCATTCTTGATTTTGGAAAATACACGACAGGAACACTGATAGGTAGTAATTTACTGAAAAGTTCAGATACTTTTATCATTGGTCTTAGCCCATTTTTGGGGACACTTGGTGTGGCTTTATATAGCATTCCTTTAAAACTAACTGAAATTATTGAAATACCGCTCAGAAGTTTTGCCGCAACAGCTTTCCCTGAGCTTTCCAAAGCAAGCATTGAGAACAATAAAGAGAAAGTAAGAAAACTGTTTTATGCCAATGCTGGAGGTATGACTTACCTGATGATCCCATTGATGGTTTTTAGCTTTATTTTTGCTGAAGAAATTGTTTATATCTTAGGTGGAAGTGATTATATAATTACTGCAAATATTTTTCGGATATTTTGTGTTTACGGCCTTTTGTTGCCCATTGACAGGTTTATCGGGGTGGCGCTCGATAGCGTAAACAGGCCACAAGATAATTTCATAAAGGTAATTTATATGGCCGTTGCCAATATCGCAGGCGATTTATTTGTGGTTTTTGGGCTGGCCACGTTATTTTTGGGGTTTTCCTTTGGAGTTCTGCTTCTCAATGGATTAATCCCTTCTACCGCTTACGACTTAGCCCATGGTTTTTCATTGATAAAAACTTTGGAATGGGTTGCAGTTATAACGATTATGTTCACGATAATTGGTATTTTAGTAGGCTTCTATTACTTAAATAAAGCGCTGAGCCTCAGATTCAGAGATATATTTGTTGTTGGTTACACTAGTGGTTTAATAAGTTTAAAAGCACTTTTGCAATCAAAATAATTTAAAAAATTGTACTTTTAAGGTCTGATATGTTTTCATTTTTAAAAGATAAAGTAGGTTCCGATAAATTACATCATCCGCTGGTGATTGCCTCACTGATTATTATTACGATCGGATTGGGAATAATTATCGCCCGTGGCGGAATAATGATTGCTCTCTCCTTGCTTATTCTTTTCCCTGTTATTGTTTATTTAAATAGATTTTTGAATTACCCAACTGTCGGTATTTTCACGATAATTATATTTGGGTTTATCGCAATCGGGCTCACACGGTATATTCGAAATATTCCACTGGGGCTTTCTGTTGACGGCTTTCTGGTAATAACTTATGTAGCCGTATTTTTTCGACATTTTAATGATGGTATAAAATGGTCGCAACTTAACCGCGACCTGGTTTATCTCGCTATTATATGGTTTGCTTTTTCTGTATTACAACTTGCTAACCCCGAAGCACTTAGTAGGACAGCTTGGTTTTATGCTATGCGTGGTATTTCGCTCTATATGCTGTTGCTCATACCATTGGCATTACTGCTTTTTAATCGCTTGAAGTATCTTCATGCCTTTCTTTACGTCTGGGGAGTTTTCTCCATACTT
>CAZOEV010000175.1:0-5919 GCA_964578915.1 uncultured Lentimicrobiaceae bacterium | reverse complement strand
TGCTGTTCGCCCGTAAAAAACTTATGCCGCAAGGTAAGGTGAAGATTAGCATTAACGACGAAAAAGAACTGGAAGTAGATCCCGGTTCCACGCTTTTGTCGACCCTGTCAAACAATAAGATTTTCCTGCCTTCCGCTTGCGGCGGCGGCGGAACCTGTGCCATGTGTAAGTGCCAGGTTTTTGAAGGTGGCGGCTCAATTTTACCTACTGAAAAAGGCTATTTCTCCAGAAAAGAACAGCAAAATGACTGGCGTTTAGGCTGTCAAGTAAAAGTGCGCGAAGACATGATAATTGGCGTTCCTCCCGAGGTGTTCGGTATCAAGAAATGGGAATGTGAAGTGGTATCCAATAAAAATGTGGCCACCTTTATCAAGGAGTTTGTGGTAAAACTTCCAGAAGGTGAAAACCTCGACTTCATGTCTGGAGGATATATCCAGATTGATGTCCCGAAAATTGAAGTTGACTTTAGCACAGATATTGAGGTAGAAGACGAATACCGTGACGAATGGGACAAATTCAATATGTGGAGCCTGAAAATGAAAAATCCTGAAGAGCAGTTCCGCGCCTATTCCATGGCCAATCATCCTGCCGAAGGAAATATCGTGATGCTCAACATCCGTATTGCCACGCCACCATGGGATCGCAAACGCAATGCATTTATGAATGTGAATCCAGGTATTTGCTCTTCCTATATCTTCTCTCGCAAGCCTGGCGACAAAGTGATGGTGAGCGGCCCTTACGGTGAGTTCCATATCAAACCTACCAAACGCGAAATGATGTTTATTGGTGGCGGAGCCGGCATGGCGCCAATGCGCTCGCACCTCTTCCATCTTTTCCACACAGAAAAAACCGATCGTAAAACGACTTTCTGGTATGGTGGTCGTTCCTCACGTGAGCTTTTCTATATGGATGACTTTGAGGATATTGAAAGTAAATTTGATAACTTTAAATTTAATGTGGCACTCTCGGAACCCAAGCCAGAAGACAACTGGAAAGGCTATACCGGATTTATACATCAGGTTATTATGGATAACTACCTGAAACAGCACGAAGAGCCAGAAGAAATTGAATATTACCTTTGCGGCCCACCCATGATGAATGATGCCGTATTTAAAATGCTTGACGACCTGGGTGTTCCTCAGGAAATGATTGCCTTTGATGATTTTGGAGGCTAAGCAGAAACCGAAAAATAGTAAACCCCGGCAATTTTTGTCGGGGTTTATTTTTATATTTGGAAATTGTTTCTGATGGCTCCTATATCCATAAAATACTCTATTAAATGAAATATCTGGTAAAGCTAAACTGGGTTTTTATCGCGCTCTTGATCGTGGGTTGTAACAGAAATCCCAATCCCAAAAAAATAAGTTTTGCAGGCGAAACACAAGGCACTTATTATGCCATAACCTATTATGATACAGAAGACAACAACTTACAACCCAAAATAGATTCTTTATTGAAAGCCTTTGACCAATCCGTTTCTCTTTGGGTGCCTAATTCTTTGATTTCAAGAATCAATGAAGGAGATTCGACAGCCATTCCCGATGAGGTTTTTAAATATAATTTTTTGCTTTCCAAAGAGATTGCCCGAAAAACCGATGGCTATTTTGATTTCACCATTTCACCTTTGGTGGAAGCTTGGGGATTTAGTTTTAAAGAAAAGATTAAACTCAATAAAACCCAGATCGATAGCCTTAGAATGCTTGTCGATTTCAGGAATGTGCAGCTCGTGGATGGAAAAGTGACTAAAACAGATTCCCGCATCCGTTTTGACTTTAACGCCATCGCTCAAGGCTATTCTTCTGATTTAGTCGCTGAATTTTTGAATTCCCTCAATATCAATCAATATATCATTGATATTGGCGGTGAAGTATTTGCACGTGGTACAAAACCCGACGGCACAAAATGGCGCGTAGGCATCGAACATCCTGAAATGAATAACACAGAAACACGCAGCGTGCAGCAGGTAGTAACGCTTAAAAATAAAGGACTTGCCACTTCGGGAAGCTATCGAAAATATTACGAAGAAAACGGAAAGCGCTACTCACACGCCATAGATCCTAAAACCGGATATCCGGTAACGCACAATTTATTGAGCGTATCCGTTTTGGCCAATACCACCGCCGAAGCTGATGCTTATGCCACAGCATTTCTGGTAATGGGACTTGAAAAGTCACTCAAACTTTTGGAAGAATTAGATGATTTGGAAGCCTATTTTATCAGTTGGGATGAGCACAACGATACTTTTGAGGTAACAGAAACCCCAGGAATAAGAAAGTATTTTGTGGATTAATCTACTGGAATTCAGCAATCTACAATTAGCTATGCGCCTTGTCAGTGCGCTCGCATGAACCTTCGCCACCACCGCAGCCGCATCCCATGCGGTTACCTTGCGCATCAACGCTGCTGCATTGCTTTTTGAATTCACCATTCTTCTGCACGAACATTTTTATAGCGATACCGGCAAAGGCCAGACCAACAATAACAATAGTCAATAGGATTATTTTGAGGAACATGATGTCAATTTTTTAATTACAATCAGACCGCAAAAATACGGTTATTAAAGCACATTGGGTAAAATATAAGGCTAAATTTTCTTAATAAAATCCATTACTCCCCCAACAAACCCGACAACAATATTGCCGTTGCAACAGACGCATTCAGCGATTCAGCCTCGGAACTAGTATGCGCAGGAATTGTCAGCGGGTCGGTGATAAAAGCTTTTACGGCTTCCCTTATCCCATGTGATTCGCTGCCGATGACCAATAAAGCAGGTTTATGTCGATCATATTTGGTCGAAAACAAGTTTTGTCCTTCAAGTAAAGCGCCATAAATAGGAATATCTTTTTCAACAGAATTAAAAAACAACTGCAAATCAGCCTGCAAAACGGGAATCCGAAATACAGAACCCATCGTAGCCTGCACCGCTTTTGGTTGCCACACATCCGTGCAATCTGTACTGCACACAATGGCCTGTACTCCAAACCATTCTGCAGTGCGGAGAATAGTTCCCATATTTCCGGGATCGCTTATTCCATCCAAAACCAACACCAGTCCGGCTATTTCAAAGTCATTTGTAGCGCTCTTGGGAATACGCGCCACTGCCAGTATCCCAGGCGGCGTAGAGAAGTTGCTAAGCGGTTTGTAATCCTTGTCAGAAATTACTTCTGCAGTGATGGACTCTATATCAAAACTCGGATTTTCGGCTGTCCAGCTTTGCGAAACAACCAAATATTCCACAATAAATTGGCTGCGCAAAAGCTCTTGTACTATTTTCACGCCTTCCACAATAAAAAGTCCGTGCGCTTTACGAAACTTCTTGTGTTGAAGCGATTGTATAAGTTTGAGTTGTTGCCTAGTCATAACAAAAAACCCGATACATTTTTTGTATCGGGTTGTAAAAATATAGAATCTTTATGGATTTTCGCTGACTACTCAGCAAATACTTCAAAATCAATTTCAAACTGCACTTCTTTATGCAATCTGATACTGGCTTTGTAGTTACCCACTTCTTTCACAGCGTCTTCATTGATACTGATACGTTTACGATCTATCTCAATATTTTTAGCTTCTTTGATGGCGTTAGCAATCATTACGCTGTTTACTGATCCAAAGATTTTTCCTGAAGTACCAGCTTTTACGGCAATTTTCAGTGTTGTACCTTCCAATGCTTTGGCAATGGCAGCGGCTTCATTTTTCACTTTATTTTCTTTAAAAGCCTGCTGTTTTTGTGTTTCTGCCAAAACCTTGCGGTTTGTAGGATTGGCAATAATCGCCATTTTATTTGGGATAAGAAAGTTACGTGCGTAACCATCTTTTACATTTACGATATCGTTGGTATAACCCAATTTTTCAATATCTTGCTTAAGAATTATTTCCATGATCTTTGTCCTCCTATTATTTCAATAAATCAGCTACATACGGCATTAACGAGAGGTGGCGGGCTCTTTTAATAGCCTGAGCCACTTTACGTTGGTACTTTGTTGAAGTACCTGTAATGCGACGTGGTAAAATTTTACCTTGTTCGTTTACGAAACGAAGCAAGAAATCGGCATCTTTATAGTCGATAAACTTGATGCGGTTTTTCTTGAAACGGCAGTATTTTTTCCTTTTGGTATCTACTGCAATAGGGGTCAAATATTTAATTTCTGAGCTTCCTTGTGCCATTTTTTTTGGATTTTAAGTGATAAACTTTAAAAATTACGCCTCAACTTTTTCGTTTTTGGCATCTTTTGCTCTCTTACGCTTTTTCTCACTGTAAGCAATCGCATGTTTGTCGAGTTTTACAGTAAGGAAACGAATGATACGTTCGTCGCGTTTAAAAACCAGTTCAAGCTCAGCAATTAAAGTGCCTTCGGCTTTGTATTCTACCAGGTGATAAAATCCGGTAGATTTTTTTTGGATAGGATAGGCGAGCTTACGCATGCCCCAATGCTCCTCGTGCACTATTTCAGCACCGTGGTTTCTCAGGTATTCCTGAAATTTAATTACCGCTTCCTTTATCTGTTCTTCAGATAAAACGGGAGTTACAATGAAAACGGTTTCGTAATGGTTCATAATTAAGTTATTAATGTGAATAATTATAAAATTCGGAGTGCAAAAGTAGAACTATTTTTTTTAACCAGCAAGTAATGAACGCGCTCAAAATGAAAAAGTTTAGAGATTCTTCAGTATCTCCCCACAAATAAAACTTGCCGCATCGCCATCACCAAAAATTTCGGGATAGTTTGCCGGCGGATTGGCATGAAACGCCTTCCACGCACTGACAATTTTTTCTTTTGAAGCATCGGCAATTACCGCCGCTCCGGCTTCTACTATTTCCTTCCATTCCGTTTCGGGACGCATAATGATGCAGGGTTTCTGAAAAAAGTAAGCCTCCTTTTGCACACCGCCAGAATCTGTTATAATCATCGAAGCTTGCTTTTCAAGGGCAATCATTGCCAAGAACGATACTGGCGGAATCAGTTTGATTTTTTCATTATTCACAATCTCCAGGTAGGTATCTTCCCGAAGATTTGTTTTCAACAATTTTGAGGTGCGTGGATGCAAAGGAAGTACCAGCTTCTGTTTGCTCAGGCTGACAATTTCCAGCAGTGCATCAAAAATCTGTTGCAGTCGCTTTGGCTCGTCAGTATTGGCATTGCGGTGAATGGTGCACAAAATAAAAGGACTTTTTTCTAAGTCTAAATCCCTTAAAAGTGTTGAGTTTTGCATGGCTATTTCAGCAAAATGTTTGCTGTTGTCGTACATCACATCACCGCAATGATAAATTCCTGGATTATCAGCATGGAAAGGTGCTTTATTGTTGGCTTTGAAGCCTTCGTTTACCAAATTATCAAAGCCGGTTTTTGTTGGCGAAAACAGCAAAGTAGCACTGTGGTCACACAAAATACGGTTGATTTCTTCGGGCATGGATTTATTAAACGACCGCAATCCAGCTTCGATATGCACAATGGGAATATGTATTTTGGAAGCAGCAACAGCACCTGCCAGCGTAGAATTGGTGTCGCCATATAACACAAGATAATCTGGCTTTTCATCAAGGAGAATTTTCTCAATGCCTTCGATCATGCGGGCTGTTTGCACGCCATGAGAAGCCGAGCCCACACTGAGGTTATAATCAGGCTGCGGAATGCCCAGCTCGGCAAAAAACACCGCCGACATATTTTCATCGTAATGTTGACCAGTATGCACGATAATCTCCTGAAGCTGATCGGAGAAATTATTTTTTATGGCACGACTTAAAGCCGCAGCCTTTATGATTTGTGGGCGAGCGCCAATTACAGTTAACAGTTTAAGTTTCTTCATCAAATTTAAATATCATTTCAACTAGTGTATGAAATAAAACTACTCTTTTCAAGGCTTTAATAAGAAAAGGCCAAAGACAAGGCTTTCGAAGTTTTTGAAACCAAGGAATTTACT
>CAZOEV010000174.1:0-5920 GCA_964578915.1 uncultured Lentimicrobiaceae bacterium | reverse complement strand
TGATATGAGAGCAATTCGGCAGGCATATTGGCGGTTGGACTCCATTCCTGAATAGTGTATTCAACACCATCAGCTATGGCAACAACCCTGATTGACCATGTGTAAGTGGTACTGTTATACCAATCAACAAAGTTTCTGAAAGAAAGGGAAAGCTCGCTTTGGCCTTCGGTACTCATTACAGGACTCATTAATGCATATTCTCCAGTTCCTGAAGGTGACCAATAGAACCTCATCTCAGGACTTGTACCTCCAGCAAGAGCAGTAAGATTAGCACTCCAGTTGGTTTCTGGTGTTCTTGTCCATCCAGCAGGTATCTCACCAGCTATCAATCCATCAAAAGATTCCATAAATGGCACAAAGGGTGCATCTCCACCACCATCACCCAGTTCCCAGGTAGCAAAAGCTGTTGGGGTAACGTAGAGGTTAGCTGGACTGCTTAGCATTTCTTCGAGTAGCCATGCAAATGACATATCATCAAAGATTTCAACGTTTTCTTCCCTTACAATAGCATAACCAGGAAGCATAACTTCGATATCATAAACACCGCGACGGAATTCGTCCCAATCAAATAGGCCTGAATTATCTAACACCGTATTGTAAACCAGCTCAAGTGCAGGTTCTGACATATTGGTGAAAGTAACTGATGTGCCACCAGGAGCCTCATTCGAGTTGAGGGTTACGGCAACGTCAACCATTACTTCCATGTTTTTGTCAAGTGTATTTGAGAAAACAGGAGTAGAAACCTGTCCAGCGTCATAATTGGTTGTAACCGCCCAGCGGTAAACACCCCAATCCATAGTTTCCCAATCAAAATCAACAAAATTTTGTTGTGTAGTGTTTCCTACAACATCAAGTGCAACTGGGCGATAAACTGTTTCGCGCCATACCGTGTAATCAATTATTCCACGTGTAGCAGTGCCTGAATTTTCAGCTTTAGTTTTCCAAGCTGGATGAGGAACAAAAGTTGGATAGCTATAAACTAAGTTTATATCACCATTATCAATTTTAGTCTGAGGTTCATCAGAAACCACATAAGATAAAACGGCGTTTTCTACACCATAAGCTCTAATCATACAGTTAACAGGGAAGCCTGGCTCAAATGCCGTAAAAGCTCCGCCAGTATAGTCAAAGCTATAAAAATGGCTTCCAAGAACATATTCATAAGGTGCACCAACACCATCGTCAGTGCCTAAACCAAGAAATCCATTATAAGCAGCAGCCAGATAAAATCCATTAGGAGCTTCAATAGGAGTAGGTAATACGTGCGTATTCCAAACACCATCAACGTTTGCTACTGAGGCAGTATATAAAACATTGGCACCATCAGGCGTTCCGTCTTCAGTTAAACCTAGAAGGTATAATTGAACGGTAGCATGAGGACCGCCACCATCAAAAGCATCACTTAGTAACCAGCTAAGCTCTTGCAGGGTAGCATCTACAGGATGAACAGCTCCAATAGTTGAATTAGTAGTTCCACCACTAAATCCAAGCTGGCTAACACGTACGCCATCATCATAGCGGAAAGTAACCGGCTGTGGAGGTTCAGGGCCTGATCCATCCCAGGAAATCTGGACTGCATCTTCTGTCAATTCAAAGGCTGTTACCTCACCAACAGGCAATGGTACTTCCATCATATAAAAGTCGTTACTTACAATATTGCCATGAGAAACTGCAACACCATTGATAATCTGATTGGTATAACCAGTAGCACTAGCAGTAATTGAATAAGAACCAGCATAGGCTAAGGTAGAGTAAACTCCGTCGGCTCCGGTAATTACGGTATAAATACCTTCCGGACCTTCAACCCTGACGTTAGCTCCTTCAATAGGATCATTTGTCAGGAAATCGTAAATAACACCATCAGCAGTTCCTACGCCTTTGGTTAGGATATTAGCCGCGTTAGAAACAGCAGATTCTCCTTCGTCATATACAGATGTTACATAATAGGAGTAGACCATGTTGCGCGCCAATCCAAGATCGGTAAAGCTGGCGTTGTCAATCGGTGTAGGTGTTATTTTTACACCACCACGATAAACATTATAGCCAATAAACGCGCGATTTGTAGGACCTGTCCAGGTCAATTCAGCACTAACTGTTGCAGCGCTCACTCCGGGATCATTCACGGTGGCAGCAAGTGCAGAAGGCGGTGTGATGGTGGTTGTGAAACCCCAAACGTCACCATTTGTAGTGCCATTGTTATTTCTGACATCAATACGCCAGAAATACTGGAGGCTAGGATTTAATCCAGCCAAGGTGTATGAACCGTCAACAGCAGTATTTGCTGTTGCCCAATCCTGAACAACTGTTGCTGGAGGATAAGTTGTACCCAATACCACACGGTATTCCTGGGTATTATCACCCCATGACCAGGTAAGGTTGCTGCCATTAATAATATTAATAGCTCCATCACTTGGAGTTAGGTTGGTTACAACATCAGGAGCTGGCATAATCATACCATCAACATCCAAAGTATAATCAGGACCAGTAGTACTCACTACCAGATAATAGACGCCTTCAAAAAGCTCAAGTCCGGTAGCAGTTGTTGTAGCGCTAAATAATGCATTGTCCATATCAGGACCGCCTTCGCTACCAAAATCAGCAGGATAAAGGGCCATTTTAGCATCTGTTCCTGTCAACGAAGCGTCAACAATAACATCACCAGCATTAACATCTATCTTATAAACAACATCCCAGCCATCAGCAGTTGCACCAGGAAGATCGTAGTTATCAACAAAGCTGCCCATAGCCACGTTATCAGGGAAGGTAACAGCATTTGCATCAAAAGCCATTTCCCATACATCACCAGCAACTGGTGTGTAAGCGTTTCCAGAATAATCAGCTGTTAAAACAGCGCGACTACCAAAGAACATGGCAAATGAACCACTAAATGGGCCATCAGCAACAACTGATTCGCCATTGGTAACACCGAAATCAAAAGTAGTTTCACCGGCAGCCAGTGTATAAGGTAAAGCTGGGGTAACTACCTGCAGATATCCACCAAAATTATCGTCAATATCAGCTTCTGAAATTACGAAGTCTCCATCACCGGGATTGTTAACGATTTCAAAGGCAGCTGGTTTCATCCAGGCACCAATTGGGCGATCACCCATATCGAGGTTTGCGTTTACAATTTCGATACCAGGAGCCACACAGCTCAAGGACAATGTATAATCTCCTGAACCAGTACCAAAACCAGTAACATATATTAAATAGTCTACCGCATTTGTTGTCTGGAAGGTTAATTCAGAGGTAAGGCCAGGGCCACCATCATCATCATAGGCTTCGCAAACTAATGTGCCACATGCACCAGTAAAAACGCCAATTTTGGTATCATAGGAAGAACCAGCCAGACTTAAAGTAGCTGGAAGACCATTTCCGGTGAATGAATACCATACTCCTGGAGCAGTATTTAGTACACCTAAACAACCTGTTGGCGCACCAGTATTCGTTGCGAGTGTAGTAGATCCCATAGCCATATCACCACAGGCAATTGCTTCAGCGTCTGCACAAAGGTCATTTGCCGGAGGTGGTGGTGGCAATTCAATAGTAAGATCTAAAGTTGTAATACAGTTTGGCGTAGGCCAGGTATCAGCCATTACGTAATAAGTTCCGGGTAATAAAGTTGAACTTACTTGTCTAACTCCACTACCTCCGGTATTAGTCTGGATACCATTACCTGTTGTTGTTGGGCAAGCACTAAACAAACCCAGTCCTGTCCATCCAGATCCGTTAGGATCCATTATAATTGTAACTTCCGTAGCTACAGTAACATTTAACTCGTAAATAATATCCTCCCCTCCATCATAAGATCCAAGGTCAGAATTAGAGTAAGTGTTGCCTCTGCCGCAAGTTGTATTGCCCATATCTGCATACGGCAGATCAGCAGGAATGTTAACAACGATAGGCGTTGTACAATTGTCGCCAACAGCGCGTCCGTCCGTTTGCGGAACTTCAACTGTTGAACCATGCATGGCTTCTAAGATAGCTTGCTTGCTTTGATTTTCTTGCGCAAACAAATTACCTGAACTACCGAACAGGAATAAACCCATCGCGAATAGTAAGAGCCATCGTGAATAAGTAAGATAACTTTTCATAATGATAAAAAATTGGTTAATAAATAGAAAAATTGGTCATAACAAGGAGCTAAGGTATAAAGCTTTTTCTAATCTACGCAAGTTTTTGTGCATTTATTTTTAGATTTTTTAACAAAAGTTATACAATACCATAAAAAAAGCCCTTCGGAAAACGTCCGAAAGGCTTATAAACACAAAAGAGGCCGACATTTGCCGGCCTCTTTTTTTATAGAAATAACATTTTATTTCTCTATTGCTATATTTATTAGCAGAAGGAAAAGTCTTCTTTTCCAGGCTTTGATTAAGAAAAGGCCAAAGACAAGGCTCTCAAAGTTTTTGAAACCAAGGAATTTACTGAGGTAAATGACTGTTTCAAAAACGAGAATAACGCAGTATTTGGCCTTTTCTTACAAAGACTTAGCGTACGATGCTCATACGTTTTGTAACCAAACCGTTTTCGGTGTTGATACGAACCATATAAATACCAGCTTCGTAAGAAGCAATATTTAGCTGTGTTCTTTCAGCACTGATTTCACGATCGTAAACAACCTGACCTATTGCATTAATTACAGTGATGCGGTTCATATTGGCCGCTTCAATAGTAACGTTTTCAGTTGCAGGGTTAGGATACAAACGTGCTGTGGCAGCACCTAATTCGTTTACGTTAGTAACGAATACAACAACAAAGTCGTCTTCTGGGTTTTCAAGGGCCATAGCAGCTTCTGATTCGCAAGTTGTAGTTTCTAAGTTATAGAAAGCAGTAACCTGATAGTAATAATCAGTTTGTGCATCTACTTCTGTATCGAAATAGCCAAAGCTTGAAACGCCTTCTTCATAAGGAACTGCAGCGATAAGCTCGTAGTTTGCGTTATCGGTTGAACGATATACGTTAAATACGTCGAGTTCTCTGCTGCTTCTTTCAATAGTTGAAGCAGGACCAACTTTTTGTGAGCTAGGTTTACCTGAAGCGGCAACTTTAGCACCAACAGTATAGTTGTCAGCAGGAGTTTCCATTGGGATAGAAGCTGTGGCACCAGCTACAGTGGTAACATATCCACGTAAATTCCAGGAGTATGGCTGAAGTACATCACTAAGATGTTCCCAAACAACACCGTCAAGTGTAATATAGTCACTATTAGGACTTCCTGTGTATGCACCGCAAGCAGCAGGGAAGTTGGCACCATCAGTGGAGTAAACAGCAATCCAAAGCTGTTTGGTTACGTCAATTAGCACAGGGCTTGTAAGATCAACTTCTGACCATTCTTCAACGGCTAAGCCACCTAATGGCTGGCTATGTAAGAGAGTAGCAGCATTTGTACCTTCGTAAATACGCAGCTCGTCAGTTGAAGCCAATCTGTTGAAGATTTCGATTTTGGTAAGTGAAGCACCTTCGTAATCAGCTAGTTGAGCAGGATCAAATTTGATAGCCCAAGTAAAGGAAGCAGGTCCACCGATTCCGTCAACATTCACGCCATCATCATAGAACAACCAATCAGCAACAACGTTTACTGGTGAGTTCCACTCGATCATTGCGCCCCAGGCTTCTTCAGTCCAGAGGTATTCGCCAGCGAGATCTTTTGGAGCATCGCAAACTACATTCAGGTCAACATCAACACATTCGCCGAAGCAAGACTCAGCACCACTTTCGTAAACATAAGTTACGCAGTAAGTATATTGACCAAAATCAACAGCTTCGTCAACGTAGAAGTCGTCAGTAACCATCTCAGCGATCAATACGCCATCGCGGTATACGTTAGCGCCAAGGAGTTCGCCGGTTTCGAAGTCACCGCCACCGCCTCCGCCGCCACCGCCGGAGTTGTCGATCAATTCAAAAGCAAATGCAAGGT
>CAZOEV010000173.1:0-5925 GCA_964578915.1 uncultured Lentimicrobiaceae bacterium | reverse complement strand
TTTCTGACAGCGAATTTGTTAGCGTTATTTTTAAACCTTTCTTTTCTGCTTCGTTTTGGAAAAAATGAAATTGAGTTTCCAGTTCATTAGAAATATTAAATTCCTTAAGTGACACTTCCATTTGTCCTGTTTCAATCTTTGAAATATCAATCAAATCGTTTACCGTATTTAGCATCCGATTTCCGCTTTTTTGTATGATGCTGATATATCTTTGCTGTTCCTCTCCGGAAAGGCTGGGTTCTCTGAGTAAATCCGCAAAACCCAAAATACCGTTCATGGGTGTTCGGATTTCATGGCTCATATTAGCCAGAAAAGCCGATTTCAGGCGGTCGGCTTCTTCGGCTTGCTCTTTGGCTTGTATTAATTCAGCCTCAATCCTTTTCGTTTCTGTAATGTCTCGCGCCGTACCAATCATGATATTCTCAGCAGGAAAAGGATGGGAATTCCAGGAAAGCCATTTCACGGAACCATCTTTACATATATACCTGTTTTCAAATATGTAAATTTCTTTACCATCAACAATAACAGATTTGACATTTTCGGTTTTAAGTTTATCATCAGTATGCACATACTCGAGCCACGGTTTAGATAATAGTTCATCATTAGACCAACCAAGCGTTCGTTCCCATGCCGGATTCAAATATTTGAAATACCCATCAAATCCAGCAATACAAAACATATCGAGCGCTAAATTAAATACACGGTCACTTTGTTGTAACTTTTCTTGAGCTTCCTTGTAATCCGTAACATCCTGGACAATTCCGTAAAGCTCAACTATCTCCCCTTTATTGTTTTTAATAGAGAAGCCTTTGGTGCGCATCCAGTGTATGTCTCCATTTTCGTGTACAAGTCTTATTTGAATATCGTACGGAACATCATCTGTTATTAATTTTTGTACAGAATGGTCGTATAAATCCCAATCATCAGGATGAGTATATTTTTTTTGTTCAAGAAACGCTGGCTCCCCTATATCTTTAGGAATACCATACATTTTAAATATTTCATCCGTCCATTTTGGCAATTGAGTTTTAAGGTCATAACTCCAATAGCCCAATTTTGCAATATTCTGCGCCAAGGTGAGCCGAGTATTTAACTCAAGCAAGTTTTCTTCATTTTGCTTGCGGACAGTAATATCCTGAAAAGTTCCATGTAAACGGATGCATTTACCTTCCTTCATTTCAGCTTTCCCAATGGTATGCACCCAGCCTTCTCGAGACTTGGCGGTGATAAAAGGTATTTCCAAATCAAAAGCGCTCCCTTTTTCTATTGCTTTCTGCACTGCTTCTTCAATTATTGAACGTGATTCGGGAGGATAGAAGTTAAACGCATTATCGAGCGTTGGAACAAAATCAGCAGGAACTTCATGGATTTGTTTTGTGGTTTCTGACCAAATCACCCTATTTGTCTCCATATCCACTTCCCAACCACCCACTTTTGCCATTTGCCCTGTTTCATTTAGAAGCCGGCTTTGCTTGTGTAAAAGCTGCTCCGCCTCTTCCAGTTTTCTTATCTTTTCAATAATCAGGCAAATTTGCTTTACTTTTTCAGGTAAAAGGTCAATAAAGTTTGCTTCTTTAACTATATAGTCTAATGCGCCCAGCTTCATCATTTCCACGGCAATTTTTTCATCACCAAAACCAGTCATGATGATAAAATTGGGTGCTGTAAGAATATTTTTGGTGCATTTTTCAATCAGTTCCCTAGCGTTCATATCCGGTAAATTGTAATCCAAAAGAAGCAGCTCATTTTCGCTTCCTGTAATTTTGTCGAGCGCTTCATTTCCTGTTTCTGCCCAATCTAGATTGAATCCAAGCCGTTTGAGTTTTTTTTGAATTAAAAAATTTAAACCTTGGTCGTCTTCAATTACAATTATTTTGAAATCTTCACAGACGACAGGTTTTGTTGCTTCCAGATAGTTAGCCTGCATATTCATTGCATTGGTTTTGGGTTGATTCTGACTTTTTCCTAAAAGTAATATTTTTTTTACTAGTTTATATCCGGTAGTTCCACAATTAATAGAAACAATCCTAATTTTCGTATGGCATCCACAAATTTGTCGTAAACGATGGGCTTAGTAATATAGTTACTGCAACCTAGCTCGTGGCACTTATCAACCTCACGCGGATCATCGGTTGTCGTAATCATTATTACCGGCATTTTTTTTAATTTCGGATCCTGCTTTATCTGACGTAATACCTCAACGCCATCAAGCTTTGGCATTCTGATATCCAGCAACAGCAAGGATGGAATACTGTCTGTATTTTCCTTTTTTACTTTGGCTTTATTCAGAAAATCCATTGTTTCCTGTCCATCTTTAAAATGAATAATTTCGTTTAATAAGCCAGACCGTTTTAAATTACGCTTAATAAGGGTAGCATGTCCTTCATCATCTTCAGCCAGCAGAATAGTAAGTTCTTTTTTCATAGCAATTGACTCTAGTTAAGTGTACAAAAATAATCGAAAAATTATTTTTTCAAAATTTGACAAGAAACATCTCATAGGGTGTTATGTGAAAGTGAAACATTATCAAACACTGTTTTATAATATTTATTCCGGCAAACTTATTGAAATCTTTGTTCCTCTATTAACTTCAGACTCCAGTTCAATTTTACCCATATGTTTCTCAACGATTTGTTTTGAGATATTCATTCCCAATCCAATTCCCGGTTTGTTAGGGTCGAGTTTATGAAACAGTTCAAAAACTCTTTCCTGATGATCCGGATGAATTCCAATGCCATTATCTTTAATAATATATTTGATATAGTTAGCATCTTTTTCCCCGGTAATTGTAATAATACCAGGCCTTTCAGGATCAAAAAACTTCATAGCATTACCCACAATATTGGAAAATAACTGATTGATTTGAAATTCATCTCCTTTGCAATTTAGCAAATCAGAAATATTCAGAACAATATTATTTGCGTTTATGTCATACATGAAATTATCCACAACATCCTGCATCAGCTTGTTCACATCTATTTCTTTAAAAATAAGTTTTCGCCTACCTAAACGCGATAAAGTCAATAGGCCTGTTAACAATGCATCCATTTTATTGGCACTTGAAGTAATAAAATGCATGGCTTCGGGTATTTCCTCATCCAAAATAGGAGCGAGTGCTTTTTTTGTAGATTCAGAAATCGCATGATCTTCCATGAGTTCAGCTAAATTATTTAAGGATCCTTCTAATTCTTTATTAAACCCCTGTATATTGACTAATGGAGATCGTAAATCGTGGGTTGTGATATAAAGAATTTGTTGCAAATCTTCCGTTTTATATTCCAGCTCCAAGTTTACACGTTTAAGATTTTTCTCTGCTTGTCTACGTTCGGTAATGTCTTGAATAGAAAGTAATATACGTCTTTTTTTTTCTTCATCCTGCCTTAGCTCTCGTGCATTCAGAAGCATTATTTTGTTACCGATTTTTTCAAAAACGTGTTCAATTTCATAATCTTCAACAACTGATTTCTCAGGCAGGATATTAGTCAGTAAATTTTTTAATACTGGGATATCCCACTGATTATTCCCAAGCTCAAAAAACAATTTACCTTCAGTTTTTTCAGGCGTAACCTTAAAAGTAGTGTAAAAAAAACGGCTAGCCGAAACAACATGAAAATTGCTATCCAAAACTAATAAGGGTTCACGAATTGTAGCAATAATGTTTTCCGCATATTCACGGGCTTCCCGAGCAAGGCCTTCTTTTTCTTTTAATGCATATTCATTTGCCCTAAGTTGCTCGTTTAATGCACGTAATTGTTGCTCGCTGGCCTGTAGTTGCTGATTACCTGCACTAAGTTGCTGATTCGCTGCCCGTAATGCTTCTTCCACCCTTTTTAGATGATCTTCATGTTGCTCCAGGCTTGCAACTCTGGCCCGCAATTGATCTATTTCAACTTTTTGATAATCTTTTTTATCCATAAGTAAGGCACAAGGTAATCATTATTTAAGATTAGTGTCGGTTTGCCACAGTAATTTTTGTTTAGAATCTCCCACAGTAAAATAGACACTTCCATTCTCAATATCGAAAACCGCTGTTCTCCTTTCGAAACCTCCAACTGCTTGTGCTTTAATGGATAATTGATTTTCGCTCAGGAACTGCTGAATAGATTTCAGGTTGTTTTCTCCAATAGTGTCCCCTTCTCTTTTA
The DNA here is from genome assembly GCA_964578915.1 of uncultured Lentimicrobiaceae bacterium. Taxonomy (GTDB): domain Bacteria; phylum Bacteroidota; class Bacteroidia; order Bacteroidales; family F082; genus UBA5536. Next base: position 1,781 of record CAZOEV010000173.1, on the reverse strand, counting down.
AGCACATTGCCTCCACCAATCAGACACACTTCAATACGCTTATTATCCATCGTGGATGCCAAATGGGATAACATTACTTTGATAGCATTTTCTGCATATCGGGTAGGCATGGAATATTTTTCGGATAGCGCTTTGCCGGGGAGCATAATATGCGCCATAATTCCCATTTTTTTTGAGGAATCATAAGCGGTGATAACAACACAGGATCCTATGGCACCAGAGTTTAGTATACTGTTTTCTCCACCAGATATTACTTCGCCTGTATTGGCATAAATGATTTCTTTCATTGCATTAAAAACTATAAAATCGCTTTAAAAAATAATAATGTTAGAAATTTTTAAGAACCATAATGACAGGATAAATTAGACCTGCAATTAAAAGTAAGGTTATAACTGGTCTGTTTACGTTTTGCCATTTGTAGTTTTTGTTTTTAACAGCATCAACGGCATGATTGATTGCCGAAAAAAAGAAAAAGAAAATAAATGTAAAAAGTATGGTCAATTCAGCTTTAATTCCCCATTCACTTACATATACAAACACTGCAATCACTGCATAAGACAACAAAGCAATGGCTGATTGGCGCTGATAATTGCTGCCAACTTCAAAACCTTTTAATTTTGCCGAAATATTGCCAAAAAAGAGTCCTTCAAGGCCAGATGTTCCCGATATAGCGACAATAATTACAGGAATCATAAAATGAAGCTGGGCAATAGGATTGTATGTTTCTGCAAAGCCAATTTGATAGCCCCAATAAAATGCAACTGCCACACCAATAATTCTTAAGATGTCTAATGTTTTCAAAATGGTTTTCATAGGATTTAGTTTTTCAGGACTTTATCAAAGAGATCCTTTCTAATTGGATAAATTGAATGTAAATGTAGTTTTTTTTTCTCCGAATCTCAGGATTGATTTTGTATTTTAGCGGATACTTTTCAAGGTAGTTGAAGTTTTAGTAGCTTAATCCAATTTCATCCTTGATTTTGTCAATCAATGTGATGAGGTTTAAACTCATACTGTGCGGCAGTTTATCGCTTTCTATATCATTATTTATTAAGCACTTATTAACTTCTTCGATTTCATAAAAATAGCCATTCCCCGAATACCGCATATCAAATACTTCCTTTACGACTCCATCTTGATACAAAGAGATTTTCTCGGAATGGTGAAATCTGCTGTGCATTTTTATTGTGCCTTTGCTTCCATAAATACAAGCTTCTGTTGGTGTGTTGGTTTCAATGGTTGATTCAAGCATGGCTTTGGCCGAATTTTCGTAATCAAACAGCATGGCGCAATAACTGTCAACCTCTGTTTGCGTTAGGCGCGCCATCGCTTGAATCTTAGTGGGAACACCCAGGGTAAGCAAACTTAAATAAACGGGATAGATGCCAATATCTAATAAAGAACCTCCACCAAGTTTTTTATTGAACACCCTGCTTTCAGGGTTAAAATCTGATTTAAATCCAAAATCAGCGTGAATAAACAGTATTTCGCCAATTGCTCCATCACTAATCAGTTCAAGCACTTTTTCTGTTGCCGGAATAAATCGTGTCCATAAAGCTTCCATCAGAAAAAGTTTTTTTGATCTGGCTACTTCTAGCATCATTTTTACTTCTTCGCGATTCATTCCTAATGGCTTTTCACATAAAACTGACTTATTATTGTTTAAGCACATCATTGCATGTTCAAAATGAAAAGTATGCGGAGTAGCTATGTAGACAACATCTATGTCGGGTGACTTAGCCAGCTCTTCGTAGGAGCCATAGAAAACTGTCGATTTGTAT
>CAZOEV010000172.1:0-6010 GCA_964578915.1 uncultured Lentimicrobiaceae bacterium | reverse complement strand
TGTTTTCTTGGGTTCACCAAGAGCATATCGAAAAGTATTTAGCCGAATACAGTTTAAGAATTAATCGCTCAATCTATAAGCAAACTATCTTTCATAAGCTTATTGAACGGATGATTATTGCTAAAGCTGCTTCATATCAGTTGATTAAAATAAGTAGTTAAATAGACACCTCAAAAAAAACTTTACAGCTACGATTAACAAAGGATTTCAAAGAACGTTCGGGCATTTTTATTGCCCACTAATGAATTAAGGTAAATACTAACGCTAAATTAATACTGTGCTTCGAGCACGTTATGAGGTCTGAAGTCCCTGGTCTCGATTTTTATTCGTCTGTGGGTAAACGAATGTTTTCATGGGAATTTGAATCTTATCCGCCACAGTGCCAATAAACGACGAGGCGGCTTCGTCAGCAACACGTAAATCTCGTCCAATGTCGCGCGTTGCCGCGCGATTTCATCGCGTGAGCGCGAGTCCAGTGCTGTTTGGTCAGGCCGCGACTAATGCGGCGACAATCAAAGTCGCGTCCTGACTTTGCTAAGATAGCCAATATTGTATGGATTATATAGCTTTTGTGCTGACACGCGAAGAACTTGCGCGCGAGCCCTCTGTTATTTAATTTGTCTGTTAGGGAGTTATAATATGGCGGTAATCAAAAATGCCAGAATCATACCTAACACTGAAATATCGGCAGAGTATGTGTTGCCTTTAGATTTCATCGCGTGAGCGCGAGTCCTTTCTGGAATCAGAGTACTACTTTGAATCCCGAATCATCCCTCAAAGAAATAAAAGACTGACATTCAGAGCGAAGCGATGAATCTCATTTTGAATAAAAATTTTGCCGAACAGCATTGCATTGAAAGGATGTTTGAGTAGCCACCCAAAAAATTTCCCTATTTTTGCTCAATAAGAACAAATTGAATTATGCCTAGGCTAAATTGTATTTTTTTAAAAGCGTATCTTCCAAACTTTCCAATCTCCATATAAATGGCCGGCTTTCAATTCTCCTATAATATAGCACGCAAAGAAACATCCAACGATAACTTGGGAGATTCTGCGAGCAAGATTTACTATAAAAAGGAGGCAATTTGTTTGTCCGGTTCTGGCTACCCAGATTATCCTCTTATTTCGTGGTGCGAAAACGATTTCCAAATTCTTTTTGAAGGAATTATTTACGACAGCCCGGAAGCAGAAATAAAACAAAAAGTACAGGCCTTTTGTGCGCATCAAATCACCAAATCGCAGTTGCAGTCGTGGCTGCACCAACGTGATGGAGAGTTTGTGTTGCTGATATTTAACTCACTTAATCAACAACTTTGGCTTTGGAATGATATTTTTGGTCGCTTGCCTGTTTATCTGTATCAAGAAACGGGAGAGCTTCTTATTGGCCGCGATATTAAACAATTGCGTGAAGCTTCTAAATGTACGCTTTTTGATGCCTTCGGACTGGCATCCACCTTGCTTTTTGGTTACGCCTTGGGCGAGAAATCGCTTTGGAAAGGCATAAGCTATCTGCCGCCGGGGGCGCTGCTCAAAGCAGATTTCAAAGCAAATAAGTTGGATATTTCAAAAGCTTATGCCGCCTATCGCTTTGGCGCGGAAAACCCTCCAAAACCGGAAGTCTGGATAGAAAGTTTGTCAACTGCACTTGAAAACAGGCTGGAAAAACTTCCCAATGCAGCGTTGTCGCTTAGTGGTGGCCTTGATTCGCGCCTGATTGCGGCTTTATTGAAAAAGATGGAAAGCAATACTCCAGCTTTTACCTATCGCGATGCTGAAGGTTCAGCAGCGGCTGATGTGCGGGCTGTTGAGCAAATGATAAAGCAGTTGCAATGGGAAACACAGCATAAGTTTGTTTTGCTAAAAGAAAACTCATTAGCAAGAATGCAGCAATTGATGCAAATTAAACAAGGTTTAAACTATGCCGGAATGGCTTTTCTGCTGCCTTTTCTGGAATATTATGCCCAGCAAAAGCATCCCATGATTACTGGCGATGGAGGCGACAAACTACTGGCCGATTTGCGTCCGCTGATTCATTTGGGCAACCAAAAACAACTGCTAAACTACCTGCTTCGCCAGCATGGCCGTTTAAACCTTGAAACTGCGGCGCAATGGTCTGGTATTTCTGTTAAGGTATTGGAAGCCTATTTGTTAGCGCATTTGGAAAGCTATAACGAAAATCCCAATCAGGCCTATAGCCAATTTTTGCTTCGCGAACGTGCCCGCAAATGGCTTTTTGAAGGCGAAGACCGCAACCGCGCATTTTGCTGGACGACAACACCCTTTTATGGCCTGCCTTTTGCGCGCCAAGCGCTGGATACAAAGATGTCAGAGAAAGCTTTTGGTAAATTGTTTTTGCAGCTATTTCAGCAGCTGCCAGGCAATCTGGAGAAAATTGTAAATCCCAACTGGCAGCAGCCCTTGAGCAATCAAAAAGCGATTCAACAGCTTTACCATCGGCAAAAAATTAAACAGCAGTTGCGCACTATATCCTTGCTCGAAAAGCTTTTCACTAGTAAACAAAACACAAAGCCTTTATACATAGTAAGTGAATCTCAGCTCGAAAGTATGGCAGATTATGGCTTAAAAATTAATCCAAAAGACTTGATAAATATTAAAAATGTAGATTTGCAAATTGAGCTGTATGGCTTGGCTTTGCTCGCTAATTTCAATAGCTGATTGAAAGTAATGTTTGTTTAGACTAACTTGACAGTATATATATCTTTGACAGATTATTTAAATAGTAATGAAATGATTATGGATGGGGTGGATATGTTAAAAATATAGTGCGCAAATGATTAAGTGCAGATAAAAAAATCCATTACTGGACATACAAACACTTAATAATAAAGTTGAAGAAAGAGATTTTACATATGAGTTTTCTGAAAATATTTAGGTTTTATTTTACATCCCATTTAATTGTAAACTAGGTATCTCTGGGTTTTGCTCCGCCGAAAAACAATATGTTCTAAGAAATGAATCACAATCTAAATACCTTTGCTATTCCTTTTATATAAAGCAAAATATTCAAGCTAAGTAAAGATGTTTTAAATAATTGGATAAGTGATGATTATGTCGTGATGATATTTGTTATAAATATTTCTGATTGTAAAATCTCAAACAAGTTATAGTCAATCAAGAGTTGATCATGTTTTTATTCTATTTGTAGGGTAAAACCTACTTTATAATTCCGTATTTATTAATCTTTTTTATATGTAATCTTACGTGGATGTTAAAAAAATCTTTATATGTTTACCGAATTATTCTACCGAACCAAACAATGTAATTTCTCCCATCTAGTTTTGTGCTATTTGAGATTTATCTGATGCTAGCTTAAAAGTTTAAAAGTTCAGCTGATAAACTTTGTACTAACATCCAACCAATATAGACTTTATACAATGGAAAAAATTCTTATTGTCAGCAATCATAAATTGATGTGTAGTGCCTTTACTTTTTTACTTGAAAAGTATTCTACATCTGTGACGGTTTTTATAGCCTCCTCCAATTCTGAAGTAATGTCCTTGCTAAAGCGAGAGCATTATGCCTTAGTAATTATTGATATGAATACTAAAGATATAAATAGCTTAGAGTTGTTTTTAATGCTTTCCAGCAAATCTAAAACGACCAAGGTGCTGATGGCTAATGTGAAATCAGAAGATGAAAGCATTTTTGAGATGCACCGCTTAGGTGTACTTGGCTTGCTAAGTGCACAGGCAGACGGTGATGAGTTCGTGAAAGCGATAGCTGCTATGATTGAAGACGGTAGATATTTTTCTCCAGCTTTAGCAGAGAAAGTTTTTTTTTATGGACCAAAGTCGAATTTGTTAATAAGGCATAATGTGCTGTCATCAAGAGAGATGCAGGTGATGATTATGTTAGGAAAAGGCAGAAGCATCAAAGAAATAGCAGGTTATGTTTATTTGTCTGAAAAAACCATAAGTACATACAAAGCAAGGGTCTATCAAAAAATGGACTTTCAAAACACCGCTCAACTCGTCGGCTATTTATTGGATCATAAGTTTTTGTAATGTCCTGAATATTGGAAAATAGTCTGCTAGATATTAAAAATGGTTGCCACCAAAAAGTTTATCAATGATAACAAAAAAAACGCAATGTCATTAGCTATCTCCTTACAATGATATAGGAAATTGACTAATGATTAATAATAATACCCTTACCTAATGATTTGTCAATAAGGAGTTTCTTTGTATAAATATGTAACAGCCCCATAAACTTTTAAGTTATCTTATGCGCTTGTAGCTTCAAGCATGTGTAATAAGTATGGCACATATGAGCAACTTAAGTTTTTTTAAGTAAAAAATCTAATGATCAATCTTTTAATCGCAAGCAGTCAGGTTATACTTTATCAAGCTATAGAGGATGCAGTACATGAGTATAACGAGGAAATCACCATAGAATATGCTGAAAACGGCGAATATATTTTGTCACGTAGTTTAAGTACATATTTTGATCTGATAATAATCGATATGAATTTGGATGGCCTTTCTGGATTGGAATTGCTGAGGAGGTTGAATATTAAATCTTTGACAAGCAAGGTTTTGATTGTTTCAATGCCGGCAGACGAAATGTTGCTGCAAGAGATGATAGCACTAAATGTCAAAGGATTTTTAAGCTTGTCTGCCGAGCCTAGTGAGTATGTTCAGGCAATAGATTGCATGATCCATAAGGGTAGGTATGTGTCGGCAGAGTTTGCGAATAAAATGATTTTTGAAGGAGCAAATACACTCATTGGTAATATAATGGACAAGTTATCAAAAAGAGAGGCACAAGTAATGCTATTCATTTCACAAGGTAAAAGCATTAAAGAAATAGCGGCTCAGCTTGATTTATCTGATAAAACGGTTAGCACTTACAAGGCTAGGGTGCTGCATAAAATGAACTTTGAAAATGCTGCGCAGCTTATTAAATATGCGCTAGCCAAGAAAATTATTTAATTTAGTTTTTTTTAAAACCCTGGTAAACACAGTTTTGATGGATACTTTTCCATTCAATTCACATGATTTAAATAGTAAAGCCATGTCTGACGCACGATTCATTCGTCAGAGTACGAATACTTTCGTTTAGGATTTTAAATGTAATTCACTTCCTGCAATTTTAACAAATATCTAGTTCTAATAAACCCTTAGCGATGATAAAAGCTTATAATTTTCGTTATTCTCAAAGAACTTCACATACGCTTCCTTAGCAAAACTTATGGGTTTGATGCTTTTCAAGAAGTGAACATGAGTTGAATCACCACTTTGGTGCAGCAACTGATGTATCGAATTATTTTTCGTCTGCGATTCCCAAAATTTCCTGTATTTAATATATGTGGTATTTAGCCCTTTGTTTGTAGTTTAATAGAGTTTCGAGAGCTGTATTGAGATGGACTAATTCATACAAAATTTATTACCCACTCGCACATTACATTAGACTTGCACTATACAATACTGCATGAAGGATGGCTTAGTTTTTCAGTAGGTTCTATATAAATAAGAGAGTGCAGATAAAATATTGTATAACAGAATCTTATATAATATGGCGAGATTTTTTAACGAAATTATTTTGAATTACAACATACAATGGGTTTTAGAAAAACTCGTGGACAAAGATTATTGCGGTCTCAACAAGGTTTTTTGACGAGACCTTTTTACAATATCCTCTTGTTTTTGCTATAAAGATTACGACGCTCTGCAGCTATTAGTTCTGGTATCGACTTGCGACCGCTATATTAGGCGCACGAATTTTGAATGAATGGCTGTGAAAACCATATAAAATAAGTGCTTTACTTAGAATTAGCTAAAGGATTTTTATTTTGAACTGAACTAGAATTAATATAGCTTGACAATCAAAACAGATTTGATCTGCCATTATCAGGCATGTTATGTTATTGGTTTGACTATATGCAATAGGTTGATTGTGAAAGCAAAACTGGAAATAATGCCTATAGAAACAGCTATGCCTAACCCTTGCACATCAACAGTACTTCCGTTAGCCTTACATTTTAAATTAA
>CAZOEV010000171.1:0-6071 GCA_964578915.1 uncultured Lentimicrobiaceae bacterium | reverse complement strand
TGCACTATCGCTAAACTGATCGAGCATGTCTAACCGCAGCGGGCGACGTGTCTTTTTGTGGATTACCATCCAATCAGAAGTAACAGCAATCAGCTTGTTGCCACTTTCATCGGTGAGCAAAAAGTCGCGTAAGGCGCGTAATCCCTGATAATTTTTGTGCCAGGTTTCTATTTTAATGGCTTGATTCCAAACTGGATAGCGGTAAATTTTTGCCTGAATGCTACGCAGCACCCAAAGTGCATTTTGCTTATCCATAAATGCATAACCAAAACCGAGCTGCTGGGAATGCGTCATAGAGGCTTCCTGCAAAAAAACGGCTAAGGCACTTAGTTTTAGCCTGCCTTTAGCATCCACATCATGCCAGCCAATGGTTATTTTTTGCTGAAAAATAGTTTTGTCTTCTGTGAACTTCATTTTGCGTGTTTTCTAAGCACAAATTTAATCAATCAATTGCTAATGAGAATAGAGAAACGCTTTTTAAAATAGTGACTTCAATATGAAAGCGGCATTATCCATCGCAGAGTAAGCACCTGGATTATTTCAAAAGACTTTACCAAAACGATTGGTAATACTCTTTCTTTTTCACGTATATTTGTCAAAAACCAGTAATTGATGAAAGCTATAAGGCTTTATTTATTTTCGGCTTTTTTTCTGATTTTTGGTCTTAATTTGCTGGCACAGGAACCTGTTTATCGGCAATTCACCAATGAACAAGGTTTGCCTTCGTCTGAGGTTTATGATGTACTGCAAGACCGGCGTGGCTATATGTGGTTTGCAACCGATCAGGGCATCGTTAGCTATGATGGTTACAATTTTATAACTTATAACGAAAATGATGGCCTGCCCGAAAACACCGTTTTCGACTTAGACCTCGATAAGCAGGGAAATATTTGGGTAAATTCCATCCGAGGTCACCTGGCCTATTTTGATGGCGAAAAAATTCAACCTTACCGATACAACTACGTACTCGACAGCTTGTATGCGCAAAAACCGACCCAACTCTACCTATTTAACACCTACTATATTTTTTCGCCAGATTCAATTGTTATAAACACAACTGGCCACGGTTTTGTGTCAATTAATGGAAATGGCGTTCTTCACAAACCCTTGGTTAATGATTCTACATACAACCATATATTCGTGCTTGAACATGACGAAGTTTTGATCAAAACTGCAAAAAATAACTACAGACATAGATTTATTATTCACAATGGTAAAGACACTAGCAGATTTGAAATACCCAGATTCAGTAATCCGAAAAAATCGCATCATTTTAAGATAAAACACACTAAAAATCGCCTTTTCATATCTGATCACAAATCGATATATGAACTTGATTTTGAAGGAAATATTCTGAACAGAAAAAGTTTTAACAGCACTATTTACGCCTTAAATATTGATAATGAAGACAATATTTGGATTGGAACAGCCGCTGATGGCTTATATAAATTTTGCAACCTCAACTTGTCGGAAGTTCCGCAAAACTATTTTAGAAGGGTTTCAATTTCTTCCTTTGGTTTTGACCACGAAGGCGGGCTATGGATAACCAGTCTGGCAAAAGGCGTTTTTTACATCCCACTCAAAAACAGCTACTTTTACAATCGTCTCAGCGGTCAGGAATTTAATGTTGTGAGAGATGTATTTATTGATTCAACAGGAGTTTGCTGGCTGGCTCTTTCGCGAGGCCGGATAGGAAAACTAAATCTGGATCACAGTCTGGAAATTATTGATTTGGATCCAAAAAACAACTTTGAAATCAATGATATTATTTATCATAATACCAGCCAATCAATTTTAGTAGCTACATCGCTATATTTATACCAGCTCCAAACAATACCAGGTAGTTTGCCACCCAAATATGACATAAAAATATTACCTACCCAAAATGGAGTAAGTGACTATCGAAGTGCTTTAGATTTATTTATTGACCGAAATGGTGTTCTTTGGAGCGGTCAGTTTTATGGTCTGTGCCACTTCAAACCAAATTTGGAAGTGGCCTATTCCAGCTCAACAGCCGCTGGTTTCAGTATTCGCATTGAAGCTGTATCGCGGATAGCAGACACCATTTACTTGGCTTCTTTAAATGGCTTATATAGCTTTCACGACAGCTCGTTCACCTATTTAGGGGATAAGTTTGATGCCCTGCGCAAACGGGTTACCGACGTATTTGCTCTCAATGACACACTTTATATTGGCACAAAGGGTAGCGGACTGCTGATGTTGGCAAATAACACACTAACCCAATTTGACGTTTCTAAGGGCGTAGCTTCCAACGCAATAAAAAATATCGGCGCCAATAAAGAATACTTGCTGATAGGCACCAATAGCGGAATCAGTATGATAAAACGCGCGGCTATCAAACAAGGAAAGCCTTTTAATTCCTATACGGTAAATTCGGGCATTCACAGCAACGAAATCAATTCTGTCGAAAGCCTTGACGGAATTTTTTATCTAGCCACTTCCAACGGACTTCATATTTTTGACCCACAACAACTTGCAATGCCCGACATCCAGGTGCCAGTTTATCTAACTAAAATAATGATAGACCAAAAGTCACAAAAAATCACGAAACAACTAGAACTAGCCCATTCCGATAATAATATACAGCTCGACTATTTCGCTATAAGTTATCGCGACAAAGGCAAGCAAACCTATCGCCACAGACTGCTTGGCCTTGAGAACGACTGGATTATAAATCAAAAAACCACCGCACAATATCCCTATTTACCAGCCGGAGAATATGTTTTTGAAGTGAGTGTACTCAACGGCAACGGTAACTGGAACACAAACCCAGCACGGCTGCATATCCATATTTTAAAGCCTTACTGGGCGAAACCTTGGTTTATTGCTCTGTTGGTAATAGTGCTGCTCGGCGTGTTTACGGTCTTCTTTTTATGGCGCATAAAAACAGTAAACAAGCGCAACAAATTGCTTTACGATATCAACTGGTATCAGCAGGAAGCCTTAATAAATCAAATGAATCCGCACTTTCTATTTAACTCACTCAACACCGTGCATCGATACGTACTGCAAAACGATCGGCTAGCTTCAAGTCGGTATCTCACCAAATTTGCTAACCTAATGCGGAAAATTCTGGAAAATTCTCAGGAAAAAAGCATCACAATAGCTACCGAAAAAGAAGCACTAAACCTATACCTGGAACTGGAATCGGCACGTTTTAAAGATAAATTTCACTTTCAAATACATATTGATGAAAGTATTATTGAAAATGAGGTGAAAATTCCAGTTTTTATTGTGCAACCAATTGTTGAAAACGCCATCTGGCACGGCCTGATGCACTGCGATAAAACCGGCCAAATTGATATCTATTTTGAGCGCAAAAGCTTGATCGATCTCAGTGTGCGCGTGGCCGACAACGGCATTGGCCGTGAAGAAGCTGCTAAACAAGCTGCAACCCATAAAACCACCCACAAAAAATCGCTTGGACTTTCTATCATAAAACAACGTATTGAACTGATCAATAATCAAGAAAAAACACGTATCTCATTTTCTTACACAGACTTAATAGCCGAAGACAAGAGCGCTGCCGGCACTGAAGTTACCGTTTATTTTCCCAATTTTCTTAAACCCTGTCCCACATGAAGCCTTATAAAGTAATCCTTATTGACGATGAACCCGATTCACTCATTTCGCTGGAGATTATTCTTCAAGAGTTTTGCGCCAATAGCCTACTTATCGTTGATAAGGTTCCTATGATTGACAAGGCATGGGACAGCATAAAAAAGCATCAGCCCGACTTGATTTTCTTGGATATTGATATGCCGCGTGGCAATGGATTCGACCTGCTTGAGCGCTTTCCGCTCCGAAAATTCGACGTAATTTTTATCACGGCATACGGTCGTTATGAAAACAAAGCGAAAGTCTATGGTGCTTTCGATTACCTGCTAAAACCTATTGATATTGATACCCTGAAACAAAGTATCGATCGCTTTATCACCTTTCGCGAAGCCAACTCACAGCACACCTTCAAATTGAGTTTATAAAAAAAACCGGCATGAAAATCATACCGGTTTTGGGGAAATTTTGGTTTTTGGTTCCTATTCCTCTTCGTTGAGGCTTTCTTCGTATTCTTTGAGCAGTTTTGTCTGAACATCGCCAGGCACCTGTGCATACTCTGCATATTTCATTGAGTAAGTTCCTCTTCCAGAGGTTATTGAACTCAATGTAGTACTGTATTTATCCATCTCTGCCAAAGGCACTTTTGCATTGATAATCTGATATTTTCCATCGGCATCCATACCCATAATACTGGCACGGCGACCTTGCAAATCGGTCATACAAGCACCCATCATATCTTCGGGCATACGCACAGAAACATCATATACTGGCTCCATAATTTTTGGTCCAGCATTTTTGAATGCAGTGCTAAAGGCATGGCGTCCGGCCAATTTAAAAGAGATCTCGTTTGAGTCAACAGGGTGCATTTTCCCGTCATAAACATACACGATAATATCGCGGGCATACGATCCGGTAAGTGGCCCTTCTTCCATGCGCTCCATAAGGCCTTTCATAATAGCAGGCATAAAACGTGCGTCAATTGAACCACCAACGATACAGTTGGCAAAAATCAATTTTCCACCCCAAGTAAGCGTATGCTCTTCTTTTCCGCGAACCGGGAAGTCTGTTGGGTCTTTATAGCCTTCAAAATAAGGCTGTACCATTAGATGTACCTCACCAAACTGACCTGATCCGCCTGATTGTTTTTTATGACGATAATCGGCCTTAGCTGATTTGGTAATGGTTTCGCGATAGGGAATTTTAGGTGAGTAAAACTCGATTTTGATCTTATGAACATTGTCAAAATACCATTTGATGGTATTCATGTGATATTCGCCCTGAGTTTGCAAAATCATTTGACGCAGCTCGCGCGAGAGGCCTGCAATAATTGTAGGATCAGTGCGGTGCATATCCTGAAGAATGCCACCCAGCTTTTCGTCTTCCTGAGAATTTTCAGCTTTTACGGCAGTGATAAAAATAGGATCAGGGAAAGCAATAGGTTCAAAGCCAGCATCACCGTTTTTCATATCCATCAAGGAGTCGTTGGTGCGCACATCTTTCAACTTAATAGTAACGGCAATATCTCCGGCTATTACTTTATCAACCTTTTCGCGGTTTTTGCCATTCACCACAAACAATTGTGAGATACGTTCTTTGTGACCATTGCGTGGATTGATTAAATCCTGGCCTTCAGAAATGGTGCCACCATATACTTTTATTAAAGATACCTCACCTAGATGCTGCTCATTAGCCACTTTGAAAACAAACAGGCCATCAGGTTCTTTCACATCACAATGATATTCTTTGCCTTCGGTGGTTTTGCATGGGTTCACGTTATTTGGTGCAGGGCAGCTGTGCACGATAAAGTCCATCAAACGATGCACACCTATGCCATGTTTTACAGCGCCACACATAATAGGGAAAATAACACGCTGAACCAATCCAAGCCTAACGCCTTTGCGAGTTTCTTCGAGGCTGAGGGTGTCATTTTCAAAATATTTTTCCATAAGGGCGTCATCGCCTTCTGAAGCATTTTCAATGAGTTCTTTGTGCAGGGCTTCCGCTTTTTCTAACTCATCAGCCGGAATATCAAGTATTTCGGGTGCGCCGCCATCCTGTGAAAACTTCAGCATTTTCATCAACATAAGGTCGATTATGGAATCGAAACCTTCGCCAGCATTTACTGGATATTGCACCAAGGTAGCTTTATCACCAAAATAATCTTTGATTTGGCGTACTGCCTCATCAAAGTTGGCGTTGGTGTGATCGAGCTGATTCACGAAAAATACGACTGGAGTTTCTGATATAGCAGCCATTTTCCAAGCATTTTCAGTGGTTGCTTCCACACCTGCCTGACCATTAACGGTTAAAATTGCCGTGTCGGCTACAGAAGTAGCAGCCAAAATATCTCCTGAAAAATCGCTAAAACCTGGGGTATCCAGTATATTGATTTTTTTATCTTCGTGGATGGTATGCAACAAGCTCAAGTGAACTGAAATCTGGCGATCCAATTCAATCTGACGGTAGTCAGAAACGGTATTCTTGTCGTCAAG
>CAZOEV010000170.1:0-6101 GCA_964578915.1 uncultured Lentimicrobiaceae bacterium | reverse complement strand
TGTTCTTCTTAATCACTTCAAGGTCAACAATATCTCCCGGCGCTGCAAAAGGCACAAACACTACCATTTCCTCTGGTTTTGTAACGGATTTTCCTTCGGAACCGGCATCGATAATTTCAACTTTCTCAAAAAACTTTGGCTTACGTCTGGATTTCATATCTGGGATTGAGATTTTCAAATTTTACAGTAAAACTGTATTAAGGCTGCAAAATTAACATTTAGCTAATGATAATGGCCATATCGGTAGAATAACTGCTATCAATTGTTTAATTTTACGGCAGAGAAAATAATTTAATCATGAAACAGTCTATATTTTTTATGGTTTTGTTGTCAATAACAACATTATCATTTGGTCAGCTTATTGAAACGGTGGACATTAACGATGAAAAAGATGGCCTTTACGAAACGCAGCTCAATAATTTTAAGATTCGTGGTACGCTTGAAAAAAACCAAAAGACAGGAAACTGGACAGCCACTTTTCCAACCGGTATGCTTTACGAATTCGTTCAATTTAAAGCTGACAAACGCGAGGGAATTTATCTTTTGTTCGATCGCTCGGGCTATCTTGAAAAGCAAGCCAACTATATTGATGGCAAGCTAGCAGGTGAACTAACGGAATGGAAACCGGGCGGTAGAATGATGTTATTAGAAAATTACGCCAAAGGCAAACTTGATGGCCAAAGAAAAGTATTTTACGAAAGAGGACAATTGCAGGAGGAATCTATCTACAAAGCCGGTCTGCGTGAAGGAAAAACCAGTTGGTATGACGAAGAATCGAAATTAATCGCTACTTACAATTACAAAAACGGTTTGTTTGATGGCGTGCAGCAAACTTACTTTGCTAATAGCAATGTAAAATCAAGTCGCACTTATATTATGAATAAGCTGCATGGAAAGGCAAAAGATTATCACGAAGATGGCACACTTTTTAAAGAAGCCAATTATATTGATAACAAAATTGAAGGTGATTGGATTGAATTTGACAAAAATGGAAAATAGAAGTAGTGAGGCAGAAGAAGTTGTGAGTTGGGAGTTTTGAGTTGGAAGTTGCTTTGCTTCAAGCTTTGAAGGTTTTACTTTAAACCGAAAAATTTATAGAAACTGAAAATCCGGCACTAAGAGTGCCTGGTTTTTAATTAATAGTTGAGATAAAAATAGAATATGAAAGTTTTTAACCCATACAATGAACTTCCGGCTCATCACTGCTTTGGATGCGCAAAAAAGAACCCGATAGGCCTTGCTTTAGAGTTTGAATTGCTTGGTGACGAACTCATTTGCAAATGGAATCCCACCAAAAACTACCAGGGATTTGAAGGCATGTTGCACGGCGGAATCATCAGCACGATACTGGATGAAGCAGGCGCTTGGGCTATTCAAATATTGGCTGAAACAGCAGGTGTTACAAGCGAATTGAATGTAAAATATTTAAAGCCTGTGCGGCTAGCCAATGGCGCTATCACCGTGAAGGCAGGTTTGAAAGAGCGAAAAGAAAGGCTGATAACAGTTTATGTCGCCCTGCTTGATGGCAACGAAAAACTATGTGCCGAAGGGCATATCATCTATTTTGTGTTTCCGAAAAACATAGCACAGGAGAAGTTCCGCTATCCGGGAATTGAAGCTTTTTCAAAATAAGGGACTGTTGCCAAATAAAAAAAGATCCGATCGTGGGGAAAACAATCGGATCTGTTAATCAACCAAAACCAAATAACAATCCAATTCCTCTAGATTGTATCTGATAAAAACCTGAGTTCTTGTTTTCAAATTGTATGCCACATTTTGCATCTCACTGCATTTCAATTGATTACAAAATAGCGATTGTTAAATAAATGTTAAAATATACTGTCGAATTATTTAAACTACTGATTATAGGTTAGTTAAAATAATTGTATGCTAATTTGAAATAAAACAAGCTATCCGAAAAGCGCGGTGCTATCCGGTTTCGGATAGGAAAAGAGAATAGTGGTCAAAAGAAGAGGGAGTAGTTTAAAAGTTGTCATCGAATTACGCGAATTAAACTAATTTTTGTCAGGGTTTTATGCCCTGAGTAAGATCAGGACTTGCTGATAAACTCCGCTTAGGAAGGTGGAGGTTTGGCCGTATTGTCGCCTGATCAGGGTGTTGGGCTGTGCGCTAATCATGGTTTAATGTAGTTTACTGGTGCTAAAGCAACTATAATTTACATCGGTGCCCAGGGCATCTGTGCTTTTTGAGAGCCAAGCGGATACCTATTTAAAATTCTATCTAACAGCAATGTTAGCTTTTTGATTGACTGCGTTCTGTATTAGTTTGGAATTAGTGCCAGTTAGGTTTTTTGAGAGCTAAGGGGAGACCGATAGCAAATCCGCACCTGAGGGACAAGGGTTTGAAAGCAACGAGGTAATTATTGATAACTTTTTTAGAAACGACCTTTTGAAGCCCTAAAAAAAGTCGGTTTGAACGCAATGAAAATCAACTGCTCCTCATTCGCTCTGCAAAATCAGATAACCATTTTAAATCCTCGGGGTTTGTTATTTTGTAGTTCATCATTTTTGTTAAGTCTGTTATAAATGCTCTTTCTTTCTTAACATTTCCAAACATATTGGAAACAGTACCAACACTTGAAATAACTACTCTATGAGGAGTATTGCTACCTGCAAAACTCATAACGCTAAAAATATTTTGAGTACCAAACTTTGTTTGGTGATGATTTCTCTTCTCGGCTCTGGTTAAAATCGTTTCTAACTTTTCCTTGCTTTCATTATCAACAATTAGTTGAGCAATGCCGTCTTTTATCATATCGTCAAAATGCGTTAATGCTCCTGCTGTTGTATAACCCCGCTCCTGAAAATTTTTATAAACGCTTATGCTGTTTATTTTAACCATATCATTTTTTGACTGAGGCAATACTGTGCATGCATTGAAAAAAATAAATCCAAAAACAATTAAAAAATTCATATATCAATCTTTTAACGAATTATGTAATGTGAATACAACATAGGTCTTACCCACCGCTGGCGCCGATTTATAATCGGTGTCCGTACAATTTGTTTTTAATTTAGTTTCATGCTTTCGGTTCATGGTTCAAAAATAATCAATTGTTGTAAACTGACACTGGTGGTTTATTTAAAGATTTCATGTCGGAGAAGGGTGTGTTTCGGAGATGGATCGCAAATCCTTACCATCCAGGGTTTTTTATTAGCTATGACGGACACCGATTACAAATCAGCGCCAGCGTGGGACGAATAAATCCAGTCTTGATTTAAAACGAAAGCAATGGACACTATTTTTAGAGATAACTTTAGTTTCAGACAAAAAACTAACCAGAAAAATACAATAGAATTTCTATTCCACCTCAGCGTACAAATCAAAAAAGTCAGCCTCATAATTTTTTCAGATAAAAATTGTAAATTATTAGTTCTGAAGTATTTGGCTTTTGCTATTCTATTAGAACTTTCCAACGCTTAGTGTAGTGCTATCTTCTGTTAAACCAAATAGTCCCTAACTTAATCATTTCTTTCATTTTCAATAAGATACAATTTTTCGATGATTTTTGCTATTTCAACTTTTGTCCAACCGATTCTATTTTTTTCTGTTATCTCAGCGATTCTTTTATTTGCACTTAAAAATACAAGTACGTTCATAACATTACCAATTCCATAGCTTTTAAGTTGATACTCAAAATTTAATTGTGAATAAGGAATAGAAACTCTACAATTTATTATGATGAACTGGTAAAAATGCACGTCAAGATTTTTATTCCTATCATCAAATTTTACCTTAAAAACTATCCTGCTGCTTTTTCTTAACAGTGACAATAATATTAACGCAAAAATCACTAGTTCAATCAATTCAACAAACCGAATAAAAAAATGGTAGTCAACTGCGATTACAACAAAATTTATTATTATCAAGTAATAAATTTCAACATTTACTCGATAATACCACCGAACACTTTTCTCCATTTGATTCACGTGTTAATAAAAACCGCAGATATTCCTAGTCTGTGCCCAAATCATTTCCAGTCAAAAAATAAAAAACACTGTTGCGATTGTTTACAATAGCAAACTACTTTCATTTTTCAAATATAGTAAAGATTACTAATATTAGCATCGCTGATGACATACTGAATGTGTTTTATTCCTGAAGTAGAAGCAAACTTCTGATGGGAAAAGTAAAATACAGGAGAATCCCTATTCAACCTCAGCGTACAAATCAAAAAAGTCAGCCTCAGTAATCTTTGCCGAATAAAAATTACCGATCGTCAAGTCCGAAGTTTTGGTGGCATCAATCAGCACTTCGTTATCTACCTCGGGCGAGTCGTATTGCGTGCGGCCTACATAAAAGCCATTTTCGAGCCTGTCGATCAAAACTTTTAGTGTTCTACCGACTTTCTGCGTATTGATTTCAAGCGAAATAGATTGCTGAATTTCCATCAACTGCTCCATCCGCTCTTGCTTTACTTCTTCGGGAACGAGATCGCCAAGCTCAAAAGCGGCAGTATCTTCTTCGGCGGAATAAGTAAACACGCCAAGACGCTCAAATTTCATCTCTCTGACAAAATCGCACAACTCCTCAAACATCTCATCTGTTTCGCCAGGATAACCAACAATAAATGCCGTTCTGAAAGCTAAATCCGGAATTTTATTTCTTAGCGAACGTACCAAATCACGTGTTTTTGAGCCTTCAAGTCCGCGTTTCATGCTTTTAAGCAACTGATCATTAATATGTTGCAAAGGCATATCAATATAATTACATACTTTCGGATTATTTACCATAAGGCTAATCAGGTCTTTAGGAAAACCTGCCGGATAGGTATATTGAATCCTAATCCATTCTATGCCGTCAATCAGGCTCAAAGCCTCAATTAATTTGGTAATCTCACGTTTTCCAGAAAGGTCGATGCCATAATATGTTAAATCCTGAGCTATCAGAATTAATTCCTTAACACCTTTATCTGCAAGCAATTGTGCTTCTTTCAATAAAACTTCTTGCGGCACAGAAATATGTTTTCCGCGGATAAGTGGAATGGCACAGAAGGAGCAAGAGCGATCGCATCCTTCTGAAATTTTCAGGTAGGCGTAATGTGCTGGCGTAGAAAGTGATCGCTGGTAGTGTGCTGGAATTTTTTCTGTTTTGCGTTTGAGAATAGCCGAAGCCACTTCATCAATTTGATCAACTCCAAAAAAGGCATCTACTTCATGAATTTCGCCCTCCAAGGATTTTTTATATCGTTGCGAAAGGCATCCCATCACATAAAGCTGTTTTACTTCTCCCCTTTTTCGCAATTCAGCAAAAGACAGAATCATATCTATAGATTCTTCTTTGGCATCACCAATAAAACCGCAGGTATTTATTACAACGATATCTGCTTGTTGCTCGCCATCATGCGTCAGGCTATAAGCATCCGTGGGAATTAGCGCTGCCAGGTGTTCTGAATCCACTTTATTCTTGGAGCAGCCTAGCGTGACGATATTTATAAGGTTTTTTTTCAAGTAGAATTAATTGAAAAGGCTTTCAACAAAGGCTGTGCGATTAAATACTTGCAAATCTTCCATGCGTTCGCCAATGCCAATATATTTCACCGGGATTTTAAACTGATCAGAAATCCCAATCACCACGCCACCTTTGGCTGTGCCATCGAGTTTGGTAAGCGCCAAAGCATTCACTTCTGTTGCAGCAATAAACTGTCTGGCCTGCTCAATAGCATTTTGGCCAGTTGAAGCATCGAGCACCAACAAAATTTCGTGTGGTGCATCAGGAATTACCTTTTGCATCACCATTTTAATTTTGGTGAGCTCTTTCATCAAATTTATTTTGTTGTGTAAGCGGCCAGCCGTGTCAATTATCACAACATCAGCTTGTTGGCTCACAGCAGAAGCTACCGTATCATAAGCCACAGAAGCAGGATCGGCACCCATTCCCTGCGAAACAACAGGAACATCAACGCGTTGTCCCCAAATCTTCAGCTGATCAACAGCAGCAGCGCGGAAGGTGTCGGCAGCACCCAAAATCACTTTTTTGCCTTCTTTCTTGAAGTTATAGGCTAGCTTGCCGATAGTCGTTGTTTTACCGACTCCATTCACGCCAACCACCATAATAACATAAGGTTTTTTGGTCTCTGG
>CAZOEV010000169.1:0-6103 GCA_964578915.1 uncultured Lentimicrobiaceae bacterium | reverse complement strand
TCAAGGGATAGAATAGAAGTTTCCTAAACTTTAGATCCAGGTTCGAGTCCTGGTGAGGCTACTTTTAATTATATAAAGCACTTAAAATGAGTGCTTTATTTGTTTTGAAGCTTCAAAATAGAAACAGAACAACATCTACATGCGATAAAAAGTCAGCAGAATTTCAACCATGATTTTACCAAAATCTTGACAAGCTACAGTATTGAAATCTCAATATGGGAAGGTCTGTTGACAGGAAACCAAAACGACGAATAGCAACTAGTCAGCTACTTACAATCTAAACGGTTTTTACTACTTATGTGTGTTTTTACATAGATTTAGTTCTATATTTGCACTTGATGGCAAAGATTCTGTTATTTTTGTAGCCTAACAACCAACGAATCAGTATTTAAACCCTTTGTATGCGTAGCGATAAACAATTAATTCTGCTAATAATTTTACTAGTTGCATCCAGTTTTGAGCTTACTGCCCAAACCTTTACAGATATTAAGGCCGGCCTTACCGGTGTTGCCGAAAGCAGCAGTGGCTGGATTAATCCCGACCGCGATGGCGATCCAGATGTGTTGGCTGCCGGAGAGTTTTTTCAGCAGCAAAATATAAAGCTCAGCACAAAAATTTATAGCAATATCCGGAACGACCGTTTCACCGCTATTCAGCACCTCATTCCTGATTTTTATAGAGGCGATTTTGATTTGGCGGATGTTGATCTTGATGGTATTGATGATATGGTGGTGATGGGAGAACTTAGCACTAGTGTGCGCATGAGCCGACTTTTTAAGGCAACACTTCAGGAAAGATTTATTGCGATGAGTAGCAATTTTGAGCCATTGCGCGATGGTAGTGTCCGTTTTTGTGATTTTGACGATGATGGCGATCCTGACCTTTTGATGGTTGGCGAAAGCGCGAATGGTCCTAAAACCTTACTGTATCGTAACGACAGAACAGCGGGCTTCAAACTTACAGCTGATGTTTTCCCAGGCATTCGCAGGGGCGTAGGCGAATGGATCGACTACAACCTGGATGGGCGTGCCGATATTATCCTTACCGGAATTTCGGAAAACGGCCAGCCAATTAGTGTGCTTTTTGAGAACACAAATGATGGTTTTAAACGTCTTGAAATGGGTTTCGTGCCACTAAAAAATAGCTTTGTAAGCGTTGCCGATGTGGACAATGATGGCGATAAAGATGTGTTGTTGTTAGGTGAAATGGCTAACGGGCGACTGACTACACGACTTTATCGTAACGACCGCGCCATGGGCTTTGCAGAAGTTTTTACCTCTTTTGCTGCAGTGCGTTCAGGCTTTGCCGACTGGGGCGATATGGATGCTGATGGCGATATGGATTTGCTTATCAGCGGAGAAAGCAGCAAAGGAGCGGTGTCTATAGTTTACCGCAACGACAGGCAAAATGGTTTTACAGATATTGACGCCGGACTTATACCTTTGTATATGAGCGATGGAGAGTGGGGCGATTATGATCTGGATGGTGATTTGGATATTATTATTTCTGGTATGACTCACGACTATAGTGTGCACACCCGCATTTATCGCAATGATGGCTGGCTGCCAGCCACAGCCGCTGCCGAGGAAGTTTCTGATAATATCTGGAACAACCAAACTGTAGTGCCTGAGCGCGCCGAACCGATCTATTATTTCGTGTATTCTTCGTCATACAGCGACTTGAAACAAACCGGCAAAAAGGGCTATTATGCCTTCGTAAGCCCGGTGAAACGCCCGAAAAGACCCTACGAAATGGAAGAAACCTACAATTTATTGTTCCGCCAAACCTATCCCAACTGGCCAGCCATTGATCAGGGAAATATCATCACCAACGGCTTTGCCACCAAAGCACTAGCCGAACAATCGCGTGCCACAGTAATTGAGGCCTATAAGGCAAAGAAATTTGAGATTATTGAGATAAATTGGTGATTCAGGATTGTCTAATCACAATTTTTTAGTTGGATTCTGAAGGGTATAATAGATCGCGCCCACTTCCTGCAAAATCACAGAATATGCAAATTTGAGTGAAATAATTATGCAACATCCTGTTTGTAAAGATGTTCCTGAAATTCTATAAACAGTCTGCTAATGTTTGCAACATCGCCCAATATTTCTTTAGCATCTTCTAAGGATTGATATTTGTTTGTCAACAAGATTGGAAGTTTCTCCTGGTCGAGTTCTTCAACGCCAGTTTCAATATATTTGCTCAAAACGAATGAGATAAATTCTTTCTGACTATCGTTGAGCAAAGCATAAATTGTTGCTTCGGCTGCTTTGGCTCTGGCTTCTCTCGTTATTGCGATGTAGTTGCCATCGAAAACATATTCCAACACATCGTATAGATCGCTTTTTTCCATATCCACCAACTTTTGTAAAGTAAGCAAATCGGCTTTTGGAAAGCCTGCTTCATCCAATTTCTTTAACAAGGTTTTACGGGTGGACGGCTTGCTCCAAAGTTCCCGCAACTCTTTTTCGTCTTTAAATAATTTTGGAAGTTCACCGAAAAGGCTATTTAAAAATTCTTCTGACGAAATGGGCCTGCCGTCAGCACTCCAAAAGGAGGTAGAAACCATATAGTTTATTGCTCTCTCCTTGCCGTCTTTCAGTTTAACTTTCACTTTTTTCACGCAAACACATGGACTTTGGCGACACACATAACATGGTGGTAGTGGGTCTTTTATACATCTACATGGGCTTTGTCTGCAAAACGGACAAGGTATTGGCGGAACTTTTTCACAAGCACAAGGATTTTTACCGCATACTTTACAAACTTCTTCAATCGGTTCGCCATCCCATTCAGGGTCGCTAAAATGTTGGTAGGCATCTACAAAATCGTAAATGGTAAAAAACTCTTTGCCGTCGAACAAGCGTGTTCCGCGACCGACAATCTGTTTAAACTCAATCATGGAATTAACAGGGCGAAGCAAAACGATATTGCGAATGTTTCGTGCATCTACACCTGTTGAAAGCTTCTGCGATGTGGTCAGTATGGTTGGAAGGGTTTTTTCGTTGTCTTGAAATTCACGCAATAGCCTTTCGCCTTCTTCTCCGTCATTGGCGGTTACTCGAACACAATAAAACGGGTCTTTACTTTTTGCGTATTGATTAACTAAATCCCTGATTAATGCTGCGTGCGCCTGATTGGCGCAGAAGATAATTGCCTTTTCTTTCTGGTTAACATCATCTAACAAGATGTTTATCCGTTTGGCCTCACGTTCAACAATTTCAATGCTGCGGTTAAAGTCTTTTTCTTCATACAATTTACCTTCATCAATTTTGCCTTCTATAATGGTGTCGTCCGAAGTATAGCGGTAATCGTCTAAAGTGGTTTTGATGCGTTTAACTTTGAAAGGTGTGAGGTAACCATCATTGATACCTTCTTTGAGCGAATAAATAAAAACAGGATCGCCAAAATAGCGGTAAGTGTCCACATTGATATCTCGTTTTGGTGTGGCGGTTAACCCCAATTGCACGGCCGGACTGAAATATTCCAGAATGTCACGCCAATTGCTTTCGTCATTAGCTCCGCCGCGATGACACTCGTCAATAATTATGAAATCAAAATAATCAGGTGGATATTGTCCAAAGTTTGGGACAGAATTTCCTTCTTCATCCATACCTGACATAAAGGATTGAAAAATGGTAAAAAAGACACTTCCATTTGTCGGGACTCGACCATTTTTATTCACCTCTTTTGGCTTAATCCTCACCAAAGCATCTTCCGGAAAAGAGGAGAATGCATTAAAGGCCTGGTCGGCCAAAATATTGCGGTCTGCTAAAAATAAAATACGTGGACGTCTTGCGGGTTCGTTGGGGCGGTGAGCCTGTCGAACCGTCCAACGGCTATGGAATAGTTTCCATGTGATTTGAAAAGCAATTGCTGTTTTACCAGTTCCTGTTGCGAGGGTAAGCAAAATGCGTTTTTCGTCTTTTGCCAATGCTTCTAAGGCATTTTTAACCGCAATTTCCTGATAATAGCGCAGCTGCCAGCTTCCGCTTTTATCATCAAAGGGGATGTGGGCAAATTTTTCCCGCCATTCCATTGTGGGATCCTTTTCGGAGCCTGTTGAAGGAAAGGTTTTATTCCACAATTGTTCTGGACTTAAATAATCGCTTACCAAACTTTCTTCGCCGGTTTTCATGCAGATTTGGTAAATGGCTTTGCCATTGGTGCTGTAGGTGGTATCTAATTGAAGCTTTTGGGCATACTTTTTGGCTTGCATCACGCCTTCGCCCACAGGCAGTTCATCGCTTTTGGCTTCGATCACAGCAAGTTTGATGCCTTTATGCACCAATACATAATCGGCAATTTCACGTTTGCCTCTGCCACCGCCTGTTTGTATTCTGCCAACAGTAATGCTGTATTCACGCAAGACTTTTGAACCTTCAAAAACACCCCAGCCGCTAGCCTTTAGCTTGGGGTCGATAAGTTCTGCTCGTGTTTCTGCCTCGTTCATTATTTACTGAATTTATTTTTTATTAAATTCAAAAATGCAGAATTACGAGAATTAGCATCATCAATTACAGCATCTAAGTCCCATATAAAAACACCAATAGGTAAGGTTATTTTTGGATTTAGTGAGATAGCAACATTGGTTTCTCTGTAGTACATTTTACCAGAAGAGTATAATTCAGTATACTCTCCCGCTAATTGCATTTCAATTTCTTCACTAAATTCGATTATACCATAAAACCAAATTCTCTGAATTTGATTTTTGTAGTGTTTCATTAACCTCCTAGCTCGTTTCTCTAATTGAGTTACTACTTTCATATTTTCCTCAAGAGTAATCCCTCTCTTTTTGAGTTCGACAATTACTATATCAAAAGGTTTTTTATTTTCTGGATTGTTTGAGAATATTAAGGCTATATCAGGTCGATTCTCATCTGAAATTTCTTGTTCATCTGTAATTATTTGGACTAGTTCACCCATTTCTCTATCACTGAGGATAGTTTCGTAAGTCATATATTTATCATCAAGTAGCCAAGCATTGTTTCTGTATAAATCATTAACAGCATCCTGCTTTTGAAACTTTCCTTCTTTACGCATAGAAGCAAATAATTTGTGCAGTTCAGCTTCACTATTGGAATTAGTAGATTTTTTTAGCTTTTCAATGGTCAATTGTCTGAATAAAATGTATTCTGTGAGAGCTCTTGATGATAATTCCAACGATTTCTCAAATTGTTCGTCAGTAAGCGAGGAGGCATCCAATATTTCTTTTTGTTCTTTGAAAAATTCATCCTGTGCTTTTTTAAGAATTTCATTTCTAGAAACATATCCAATATTTTGAGAGTCAAAATAGCCGCCTAAGTGCGGAAATCGATTTACTAAGTTCTTTTGAACTTCCTTATTTCTTTGTTTAATTTTTGGGATTTTACTTTCAATTAAAGAAACAACTTCTTTTCTAAAAAGACCTTGAACATCTTTGAATTCTTGCGCAGAAATTGTTAAGCTTTGTCTTGCTAAATCAATTTTACCAGTAAAAAAATCTGAATAAAGCAAAAACACCATTTCATAGCCAGAAGGTAAATATTCATTAGAGATTAAATCTACTTTTACAGTCCTATTATCAACAGAAATAGCTGCTATCAGAGAAGAATCAAGAGGATTAACCTTTTTAATTGAATAATAGAGGTAAAACTTATCGATAAGATTTATAGAACTTTTTACTTCAATAGGTGTAAACTCCGGTATATCAGTATTTTGAATTTGAGCTTCATGTTTTTTACCTTCTATAATTGATTCAATTTTTATTCTAATAGAATTACCTTGATTCTTTAATTGAAACAGTCTAGCGTAAAACTCTTCTAAAATCCTATGTTTAATTTTTTTTGGCTGTATATAATCGCCTTTTGCAATTTTTTGAAGTGCATAATTTTTCATTTGGAAGTTTGTGCCTGATGAGTTTTCTTCAAGCTCTTCTACTACATTTTTTTCTTCTTCAAAATCTTCTGAAAAATCAAATGTTCTTTTTTTGTTTTTATTATAAAAACTCGTGACTTTAACATTCTCAAAGTAGCATAAATAAACTAATCGGCCCAAGCCTTTATGGTAACTAATCAGTCCCAAAATCAGCTAAAAATTCTAGGATTAGGTGGTTATCAAC
>CAZOEV010000168.1:0-6110 GCA_964578915.1 uncultured Lentimicrobiaceae bacterium | reverse complement strand
GAAGAAGCTCAAATAGCAGTAGATCAGTCGATTTATGAGCCACCAGCAACACAGAGACAGGTTAAGATTGAACTGGATCGTGCTGAGCGCTCGCTGGATCAGGCCGTAAAAAACTACTCTCTGAAATATGAAAAAGCTGTAGCCAATATGAGTGAGGTAGCCAATGCACTGCGTAAAAAGGAGAGCGAATATGAAAAATTGGTTGACCTTAATAGGGAATTCACCATACAAGCTCCTAAAGCAGGAATGGTGGTGTATCAGCGCGACTGGGACGGCAAAAAAAGAGGCGTGGGCTCAACCATTAGCGCCTGGGAAAATGTGGTAGCAACCTTGCCTAACCTGCGCGAAATGAATACCAAAACTTATGTCAATGAAATTGATATTTCTAAAGTAAAAACGGGTCAACGTGTTGAAATTGGGGTAGATGCATTCCCTGAAAAACAATATTCCGGCGAGGTTATGGAGGTGGCCAATATTGGAGAACAGATGCGCAACAGCAATGCCAAAGTGTTTGAGGTAAAAATTGCAGTCAATGAGTTCGATTCCATCCTGCGCCCGGCCATGACAACCAAAAACGTAATTATCACCAATGAAATTGAGGACGTGATCTTTATTCCGCTGGAAGGTATTTTCAATATAGACAGCATTCAGTTTGTTTATACCTCTGGAAAACGCCAACAGGTGATTGTCGGAAAATCTAACGACAACGAGATTATCATCAAGGCGGGACTGGAAGAAGACGATCTTATCCGCCTCACAGCGCCTGAAGATCCAGAAAGTTATCGGCTTTCACGGCTTGATCCAGAAGTGATAGCAAGCGTTAAAGAAGAAGAAACCAAAATAACACCTCAACAGCCAGAAAAACCTTCGCAGCCGCAAGAACCCGCCAAAAAGCCTGGCCAGCGCGGAAAAGGTGGTGGCAAACGTTCTAATTAATAAGCACTATGTCACGTTACTGGGAAATATTACAAGTAGCACTTGAAGCCGTTTTTGCAAACCGCTCCCGCTCCATCCTAACGGCGCTCGGCATCATTTTTGGCGTGGCGGCTGTTATTGCTATGATGGCCATTGGCAAAGGCGCGCAGCAGGAAATTTTAGACCAGATTAAGCTCGTCGGTGTTAATAATATCATCGTTCAATCGCGCTACGACAACTCTTCACAGGCCAATAGCGAAGGAGAAGACGGCCAACAACAAAACAAACAATACTCACCCGGACTCACCTTGCTAGACGCAGAAAGCATTCGGGAAATTATTCCAACGGTAAGTAAAATAAGTCCAGAAGTCAGCTATGAAACCAGCATGATTAAGGATGGTAAACGCCTGCAGGCTAAGCTAAATGGCGTTACGCCTGACTTTTTTGAAGTTTTTAACCTTACACTTGCCAGTGGAAATATGTTTTCGGAAAATCAGTTGGAGATTGGAAGTCCGGTTTGCATTATTGGCCCAGCCATCAAAACCAGGTTTTTTCCACTGGAAAATCCCGTCGGACAGCAGATCAAATGCGGAAATATCTGGCTCAGGGTTATCGGTGTTTTGGAAGGAAAAACAGGAAATATTGATGCGGTGAAAGATATTGGTATCAGTGATTTTAACAACCATATCTACGCCCCTATTCAAACGGTTTTGCTGCGTTTTAAAGACCGTGGACTTATTAATGAAGGCTCTATTGGCGAAGGCGGCGGCGAATCAGTCGTGTTTTCGGGCAACAGTATGATGTCATTTTCAAGCAGTTCAAGCAGCAGCGAGGACGCCAATTATCACCAACTCGACCGCATTGTGGTGCAGGTTGAAAACAGCGAACTGCTGAACGAAACCACCAAGATTTTGCAACGGATGCTCACACGCAAACATTTGGGTGTGGAAGATTTTGAAATTACCGTTCCTGAATTATTGCTCAAACAGGAACAACGCACCAAAGACGTTTTTAATATCGTGCTAGGCGCAATTGCCGGCATCTCTTTATTGGTAGGCGGTATCGGCATTATGAATATTATGCTGGCCTCGGTGATGGAGCGTATTCGCGAAATCGGAGTGCGCCGTTCGATAGGCGCTACCAAACGTGATATTATTTTTCAGTTTTTGGCCGAAGCCACACTTATCAGCATTAGTGGTGGACTCTTCGGGATACTTCTGGGCGTTATTATGGCCAAAATCATTACCGAATCTACTGAAATCCTCACCATTGTTTCTGCATGGAGTATTGTTATAAGCTTTGGTGTGGCCGCCACTGTTGGCATTGTTTTTGGTTATTTACCAGCACGAAAAGCGGCTCAGCAAGATCCAGTAACTTCACTCAGACATGATTAAAATTTCACCAATAAATACATAAACCCATGGAACAGGAACGCGATTTAATCGAGATTTTTTCAGGAACGGAAATTCAGGTTTCAGCCTTAGAACATGAACTTGACGAAGCCGGAATTCCTTATATGGTCAGAAATGATCAGGCATCTGGAAATTTAGTTGGCATAGGCTCTATACAAGCAGGTATCAGAGTTATAATCGAAGAAAAAAACTTGGAGAAAGCAACTCCAATTTTGGAAGAATTTAAGCGCAGAAATAAAATATAAGGCACTTAAATACACTATCTTAATATAGTTACTAATGCATATTATTCTTCAAAACAGCTTTTTTTGTACTGAAAATAATTTGGCATTAAAGCGCAAAGCATAAATTTTAAGCCTTTCTTAAATGTTTAAACTTCGTATCATTTTCTCATTTTCATTGCTGTTTTTTATAGGTATCTCAGCCATAAGTCAGGAAATTACAACACCTGAAAAAACCTACATCAGTCTTTCGGAAACGATTCGGCTGGCGCAGGAACGCTCGCCCGATGCGCTGATAAATATCCATCGTTTTCGGCGTAGTTATTGGGAATACAGAAGTTTTAGAGCTGGCTATCTACCCAATGTCACAATGAATGCGACACTTCCTAATTTTACGCGTTCAATTGATGCGATCACCCAAGCTGATGGCAGCGAAAGTTACCGCGACAGAACCTTGTCACGCTATTCTGCTGATATTGCGCTAACTCAAAAAATTGGCCTGACCGGTGGCGAAGTCTTTTTACAGTCGGGCTTACAGCGCATCGACAATTATTTTACGGACACTACTACCAATCAGTTTCTATCGCAGCCGATTAGCATCGGATTTAGGCAGCCGATATTTGGCTACAACGCCTATAAATGGGATAAAGAAATTGAGCCCATGCGCTATCAAGAAGCTGAAAGAGGCTACCTCGAAAGTCAGGAACAAGTTGCAATCACTGCCACCAACCACTTTTTTAATTTATTGATGGCACAGATAGAACGGAGCATTTCTCTAAAAAATCAATCCAATTACGACACGCTTTTTAATATCGCTAAAGGCAGGTATGTGTTAGGTAAAATTGCCGAAAACGAACTG
This sequence comes from uncultured Lentimicrobiaceae bacterium, assembly GCA_964578915.1. Taxonomy (GTDB): domain Bacteria; phylum Bacteroidota; class Bacteroidia; order Bacteroidales; family F082; genus UBA5536. The sequence continues at coordinate 2,703 of CAZOEV010000168.1, read as the reverse complement.
CTTCAGCTTGAGCTTAATCTGCTACGAGCCGATGCCGCGGTCGAAAATGCCGACCTGGAATATCAAAATATGCTGTTCAAATACAAATCGTATCTGCGGCTGACCTCCAACGAAACTTTGGTGCTTGTGCCACCAGCTGAAACTTTTCACTTCAATATTCAGGTAGAAGAAGCTATCAATGAGGCACATACCAATACCTCAGCGGGATTGGCATTTGACCGCCGTATGTTGGAAGCCGCCAGCGATGTGAGCATGGCCAAACTGCAAGGCCGTTTTGACGCCGAACTTTTCGCCTCGTTCGGATTAACGCAAACAGCCAATAAAATTTCTGAAGTTTATAACGATCCACTGCAAGAAGAACGCGTCAGCCTTGGGCTTACGATTCCAATTCTCGACTGGGGACAAGCCCGCGGCCGCATCCGCATGGCCGAATCGAGCTACGACCTGATCGAAACTTCTATTGAACAAGAAAGGCTGGATTTTGATCAGGATATTTTCCTGAAGGTGATGCAGTTTGGTATGCAACAAAATCAGCTGACGATTGCCGCCAAAGCGGATACCGTGGCTCAAAAACGATTTGATGTAACGCAAAAGCGCTATATGATTGGCAAAGTAAACGATGTTTTAGAACTCAACAACGCACAAATCGATAACGATAACGCAAAAAAAGGCTATTATAGCGCCCTAAAATCGTATTGGATTAACTACTTTGAGCTCAGAAAAACAACCCTTTTTGATTTTAACAAAAACGAAAAAATTGTTTTCGATACGGAGGAATTGATTGAGCAGTAAGCTGCGGATATTTTTTATCAAAAAAACTTATTTAGCTTTATTCCAATAGCTTGCAGAAGAATATTTTCGAGAGAAAAACCGGCGATTACACCTATTTAAGATGGACTTCGCATTTATCGGTGATTAGGCGAAAAACTACATTATGACGGCTGTAGAGAAATAGCTAAGAACAATTCAATGAGAAACAACAAAGAAAAGGTTTTGAAGCTCATCAATGCACTGTCAAAATATGAAGTTTACTTTTTCTATAGTATAGTACTCATCAATTTAATCCCCCTATTCATAACTAAATATTTCCCCACAGTTGATGGGCCTGCACACCTCTACAACGCGCGATTGATAATTGATTTGTTGGCGAATAACGCAAGTCCGTTAGCAGAATATTTTGTATTCAACAGTAATTTAAATCCAAACTGGTCTGCCCATTTTATTTTGAGCGGCTTACTGCTCATTTTTCCTGCTTTTTTAGCCGAGAAAATATTGCTGATGTCGTATCTACTATTTTTTCCTGTTTCCTTCCGGTTTCTATTCAAAACATTGAATATTCAGGAGAATTACCTGCTGTATTTTATCTTTCCTTTTACTTACTCCTTTATGTTCTATTTTGGATTTTACAATTTTCATATTGGTCTAATATTTTTCTTTATCACCATTGGATTTTGGGTAAAATTCTTAAAATCAGGACTTAACTATCCCCGTTTGTTGCTTTTACTTTTCCTCACTTTATGCGTTTTCTTTTCTCATTTATTTATTCTGGCCATGCTCTTTATGGTTATTACCCTATTAAATCTGAAAGACTTTATTGCCCTATTTAAGTCAACCACCGACAATAAAAACTCGATTATTAAATCCATCTTATTGCAAATAGCAGTGATTTTCCCGGTTGTTGTGCTAACTTTGTTTTACTTCTATTCAAATCCAATTGTAGCAGGCACTTTCGACTATTTAAGCTCCCATGATTTATGGAAAATGGTGCAGCAAGTTCAACCTGCCAAAGGAATTAGTTATGGCAAGGAAGCTGTTTTTGCCAAATGGATATTCATCTTGCTTTCTTTAATAGCAGCCTATCTGCTGATACTCAGAATAAAACACATCAATAAACCACTAAAAAACAGCACATTAACCTGGGGTTTGCTTGCATTAATCACTTTAGTAGGCCTATTTGTTTTACCCAATGGCACACCTACTTTTGGTTTTATTTCTTCGAGATTGGTTTTGTTCTTTTTTCTGTTCTTAATTATTTTTCTGGCTACGCATAAAGTACCTTTATGGCTCAAAGTCGTCTCTTTTATCCTTATCAACTATGTGAATATCGCCTTACTTAAAATTTATGTCCAGTCAAGTGCGCAGATGAACATCGTTTCGGAAAATATACTATCAGCTTCCGAAAACATAAAACCCTATAGCACAGTTTTGCCAATTAATGAGAGCGATAATTGGATTTTTAGTCATATCTCCAACTACCTTGGAGCCGACAAACCAATGATTATTTTGGAAAACTACGAGGCCTCCCTAAACTACTTTCCCTTAAAATGGAATCCTGAAAGAAAAATAAAATTTCAGCTGGACAGCATGGAGGAATTATTAAATACTTTTCCGATGACTGCCCATAATCATCAAGAACAAGTCGATTATATATTTCTCTTAGCAGACCCAAAATTGGCGCCAACAGAAGAACAGGAAAACAATATCAAAACACTGCTGGAAAATTACTACGAGCTAATCTACCAAAGTGAGGATAAAAGCATTAAGCTTTTCAAAAACGCTTTTATTGAACAATAATGGTTATAAAAATGGTGCGAGTAGTTGTGGAGCCTCCACAAAACTTTGTTCTAGATAGGGCCTAAATAATCAATGCAGCTTAGCTCGTGCCGGAAAGCTGTAGTCCTGAATAAAAATTTTCCCTATTTT
>CAZOEV010000167.1:0-6150 GCA_964578915.1 uncultured Lentimicrobiaceae bacterium | reverse complement strand
ATCTGGCGTTTGAGACTTGATAAGCGCAAATCCACTTTCGATGCTTTCGGCCTTGCCCACCAAGTCAATATCAGGAAAGTATTCAGCGAGCAAGCGACTGTTAACAGCCTGCATGCCAGGTTCGTCATCTATAATTACGGCTTTAATTTTCATTGAGCACAGGAATATGTATAACTATTTTCAGGCCCGAAAGTTGTGGATTTTGATCTTTTAAGTTGATCATTTCAAATTTAAAATCCTTTTTAAATTTCTGCTGAATAAGTTTACGACGTTTATTAAAAATATCTGTTGCCTTAGAAGGATAGACCTTAGTTTTAGCCTCTTTAGACTGCAAGCCACCTCCATTATCTTCAATTATAAATTCCATTGCATCGCCTTGATCTGCAATACTTAATCGCAATAATCCCTGGTGGTCAATCCCTGCAAAACCATGTTTTATTGCATTCTCAACAAAAGGCTGCACCAGCATAGGCGGCACATGAATAAGGTCGGCTTCCAGTTCTTTATCCATCTCTAAAACAAAATCAAATCTATTGCCACTACGCATTTTTTCTAGACCTATATAATTAATCAACATCTCTATTTCATCAGAAAGGGAAATAGATTCTGCAGAGGAATTATTCAATGTTGCCCGCGTCAAACTTGCAAATTGCGAAAGGTAGTTGGCAGCTTCGTGCTTTTCATTGCTCATCACAAAATTCTGGATAGAGCCCAAAACATTAAAAATAAAATGCGGGTTCATTTGAGCACGCAGCACCTGCTGTTTTAGGTTGTTTTCTTTGAGTTCAGCTTGCTTTTTACGGTTGACTAAAATGTAAATAATAAATAGAAGAAACACTAATAATGCCGCCAAAAGCGCCAAGTCTATATTAATCCGTTGATTTTTAATCAGATTTTCGGCTGTAAGCAGTGCAATGTGTTGTTCCTTTTTCTCTGTTTCGTAAGCCAGTTCCATTTCCAAAATTTGTGTACGGATTTCTGTATTACGCAAAGAGTCTGAAAATTCTTCAGAAGCTTCATACCAAGCCAGCGCTTGTTTGTAATCTTTTTGTGCTTTATAAATATGATACAAGACTTTTTGAGTCCGCATTTTTTCCTGTGGATAAAACTCAATTTCAGGCAGAATGATGTTTTTCTCAGCAAAATCAAGGGCTTTATCTGGCTCGTTGGTTAAAAAATATAAATCAGCCAACAAATTATTTCTAATTATTGATTGATAAGGTGTTACACTTTCAATCTTTGCGGCTTCAAGCGCAGTTTTTAAGGCTTTTTCCACATTGCCTTGTAGCTTATAAATATGTGAAATATTAGTGAGCGCCGTTCCCTCAGCATTTGGGTAATTGCTTTCGCGACCAATACTTATTAGGGTATCGTAATATTGAAGTGCTTTTACATATTGTTGTCTTTTTTCGGCTATACCACCCAAATCATTGTAAATAGCAGCCAAGGCCGGCACGCCTGCGCAGGTGTCGCAATTTCTTAACTGATAAGCTTTTAGCACATAGCGCTCCCAATTATCAATTTCGTCAGCCTGTTTATAAATTTCTCCTACTTTTTGGTAAAAAAATGCCAATCGCGCCGAATCTCCCATACTTTCTTTAATCCGAATAGCATCAATTGCAAATTCTACCGACTGCGCGAAATGGCCCTGAGTTGCATAGTCGTCAGCCATATTCATAAATATGATAGCCATTTTCAGGCTGTCACCTTCACGCTGAGTAGCCGACAAAGCAGTATTATAATATAAAAAGGCGGAATCAACTTTCCCCAAAATGCTATAATTGGCAGCCAAATAATTTGAAACGGCAGCAATGGCGATATTTTTCTGAGACAACTCAGCCCAAAACAAGGCATGTTGCATGGCTTTGTTGCTATTCTCAACTTGTTGATTTTGGTCATAAAAACGTCCGAGTTTGTAGTAGGCACGCGATAGGCCAAGGGTATCTTTTTGTGTTTGCGCCTCTTTTACAGCCAGTTGAAAATCAATTTCTTCAGATTGCCCCAAACAGTATGTTGGAAATATTGCAAACCAAACCAATAGGCTGATTAGTTGACGCATAATTGATCATATTTTTTGCTAATATAGGAATAAATACGCGTTGATTTTGTAAGGAAAACACATAATTTCTAAATAATACTATACAACACTATTTGAAAATCAAACGCATAAAAAAAGCGCGACATTGCTGCCGCGCATTTTACTTCTCTATTGCTCTTAGGCAATTTCAATTTGTCTGTTTAGGGCTATTTTTGCATCTTCACGTTTTGGCAGGTTCACCTTCAAAACACCATCTTTGTAATCTGCTTTAATTTTATCGAAGTCGATACTTTTTGGCAAGGTAAACGAGCGACTAAAGCTGCTGTAGTGAAATTCTTTGCGCGAATATTTTTCGCTCTTTTCTTCGTTATTATCCTGCTTTTCTGACGAAATGGTCAGCACATTGTTGTCCAGATTAATTTTGAAATCCATTTTTTGCATTCCCGGCGCGGCAAGTTCCAGCATGAAGCCATCTTCTTTCTCGCTGATATTTGCAGCAGGCATCATTGGCTCTGCTTCGGATGAACGCAACCAATTGCGATCAAAACCTTCCATCATTTCATTTAACATGCTAACAGGATGTTGATTAAATCTGATTAAGTTCATAATATGGTCTCCTTTTTATTTAAATTAATTTTTTAAGTTTTAACCTGAATTCGATTAGCAGGTTTCAAATGATGTGCCAATGGAATAAAGTGAGGCTAACAAGCTTTTATTGCGCCATAATGGCAGTTACTAATTTATTTACGTGCCATAATGGCATTAAAAGTAAATATCACTATCATTTTTGCAATAGTTTGAACAAAATGATCATCATTCAACTTCTTAGCATAGTATTTATTAATTTTGTTGCAAAGTAACCTCATGGCCGACATCCGTAAAAGTTTAAGTCCGGGACGCATCATTTACCCCATCCTTATTGGTTTGGGTGCGGCCTCATATATGCTTTACTATAATTTTGAAATGGAGGCTTTTTCTTTTTTCAGTTGGACTTCGGCTTCTTTTTTCTGGCTTGGCATTGCTCTGTTGATGATGGGCGTACGCGATTTAGCCTATATGTATCGCATTAAAGTGCTTACTGACGGTGAGTTAACTTGGCGTCAAGCCTTTGAAGTGATTATGCTTTGGGAGTTTAGTTCGGCCATTTCGCCTTCGGTGGTTGGCGGAACGGGGCCAGCAATTTTTGTACTTTATAAAGAAGGAATAAATTCGGGCAAAAGCACCGCTGTGATTTTGACTGCCATCTTTTTAGATGAAGTATTTTTCATTCTGATGGTGCCATTTTTGTATCTGCTTTTTCGTAATCAGATTTTTCCCTCCGAAGGCATTAGTTATGCAAACGGCTTACGTGTTGCGCTATTTTTCGGCTATGGCGCTATCTTGATTTATACGCTAATCCTTACTTACACCCTATTTTTTAATCCTTACTTTTTCAAGTGGTTGCTTTCATTTATCTTTTTACTTCCCTTTTTAAAGCGTTTCAGAATGCGCGCACGAAAATTAGCCAACCAACTCATTATTACCTCTTACTCCTTAAAAGGGAAAACTTTCAACTATTGGATTAAAGCTTTTATAGCCACCATATTGTCTTGGACAGGCCGCTATTTGGTAGTAAATTTTATGTTTATGGCCTTCTTTTTTAGCAAACTTAACTTGCACGATCACCTTTTGATTTATTCGCGCCAACTCACCATGTGGATTATTTTGTTGGTAAGCCCAACACCGGGCGGAAGCGGCGTGGCCGAATTTATTTTCTCTGACTTTCTTGGTGATCTCGAAATTTTCCCCATGATCGCTGCTGTCCCGCTTGCCTTGCTATGGCGGCTCCTCACCTATTATCCGTATCTTTTTATCGGTGCTTTCCTTATTCCCGGCTGGGTAAAACGGGTTTTTCCTTCCGAAACCCACTACAAAGTGGTAAAATAGCTGTTCATTTTCGAACGATAATTTTCGCTAACGGACAACTTAGACTCAAGATTCAAGAGTAGTTATCAGTTTGTTTTCAGACACTTACCAATTACGGCATAGCTTTGGATTTGTTAAACAGCAAACCAAAAACGAACAGGATATGCTAATTGCCTCGTTGCGCTATTTTTGCCACGAACTGTTGAGAAGGCCCTTTCTTTATCTTATTCAATGTTGCAGCCTGGCGCTAGGTATTTTATCCAGCCTGTTGATGCTTGTATATGTATGCTATCATTCCAGTTTCGACAAGCAAATACCTGACTATGAAAATGTGTATAGGGTTCAATACAACCGTTGGGGCGAGAATGGTGAAAAAGTCAGTTTTGCATCGGCCTCGCCCACCATTGGCCCCGCTATAAAAAACTTTATTCCTTCTGTATCAGACTTTGCACGACTATACAAAACTGAAGGGGTATTTAGTCATAGGGAACATTTTTTTGAGGAGAAGGCGGTTTTCCAATCTGAATCCAGCGTTTTTCGAGTGCTTGGCATAAAGGTTTTAGCCGGCGACTCAAAGCACTGTTTGGATGAAACCGGAAGTATGGCAATATCGCAGGCTTTTGCTAAAAAATATTTTGGTTCGGCAGATCCAATAGGAAAAAGCATACAATTTAATCATGACAAGCAGTATTTGATTACAGCAATCTTTGAAGATTTGCAACCAAACAGGCATTTGCAGGCAGAAGTTTTTCTATCTCTGTCTGACTGGATGACACAAAGCCCTGAAGTATTTAGTGATGGCTGGTTCTATAGCGGATTCTATACTTACCTGCATTTTGATAAGTCCGTTGAGGAAACAAAGGTGAATGAAACAATTGCAAAATATATAGATCAGGAATTTGGCCCAACATTAAAAGAATATGGGATGGGGATGTCGTTTGTAATTCAACCCATTAAATCCATTCATCTGGATTCACATTATATGCATGAACTACAGCCAAATCCAAATCGCTCGACTATGGAAATGCTGGCAGTTTCTGCGTTTTTAATTCTATTTATCGGGTGGTTTAATTATTTCAACCTTACTTCCATCGCAATGATGAAACGAAAGAAAGACATTCTGGTTCGTAAAATTGCTGGAGCGAGTAATAATTATCTATTTCGTCATTATCTGATATGGTCATTTGCCATCAATTCAGCTGCAATTATTCTAGTTGCAGTGATGTTGGAATGGATCAATAATTGGTTTGCAGCAATTGCAGGCTTACCAGAGCAGTTAAACTTGAATAGCCATCCTGCCGTTTGGTTGTATTTGTTACTTTGTTTGCTAGGAGGAACGTTCTTTGCAGGAATTTATGAAGTCTTTAGCAAAAATAAATCAGGTTTTGCACAATTACTCAAGGGGGATTTTAGTCAAAGTCCGAAAGGGATAAAGCTTAAAAGAGCACTTGTGTTTTTACAATTTACTATTGGCATTGGTGTAATTGCCGCAGCCTTAACGATATACATGCAGTTTACGTTGCTCATCAATCATCCACCGGGTTTTGTACCCAACAAAGTGATTACATTCAAAGCTCCCGAAGCAATCGATGCTTCCACTGCCTTTAAAATCAACTCATTTGAAGCTGAAGTTGAAAAACTTGTTTTTGTTGAATATGCAGCATTCTCATCAATAATACCTACTGAACAAAATCGATTTAACCGGGGAGGTATAAGGCTTCAGAGTGAATCAGCAAAAAACGGTCACAACTTTAGGGTAACGGAAGCCTCACCTGCTTTCTTTAAGGTATATAAGATTCCTCTTATTTATGGTGAAGGCTTTGTGGGAAAAGTTGCCATTGATAGCCAACGCGTTGTAATCAACGAAATGGCAGCCAGGAGGCTGGGGTTTGATAACCCAATGGAATCTGTAGGTCAACAATTACTCTTAAGGGAAGAGCCCCTATTAATTTCGGGCATTATACCCGACTTCTATCAACGCTCGCCAAAAGATGCAATGGAACCACAATTATATCGTTATCCCAGAAGATTTCAAGGTTACTTCTCAATAAAGCTAAACAGCCTGCATCCTAATCAAATAGAAGAAATTAGGGCCATATTTGAGGAATACTTTCCAAGAAACCCTTTCGACTATCACTATATGATTTCCAGATATGAGACCATCTTTGCACCAGAAAAACGCATGAGTCTTTTCTTAGGAAGTCTTT
>CAZOEV010000166.1:0-6163 GCA_964578915.1 uncultured Lentimicrobiaceae bacterium | reverse complement strand
ATTTTCCACAGCATCAGGGTGCTTTTCAGGTTTTGGTACGCGAATATTTAGCACGGGTGCGTATGATGCTTGATGTGTATGTTTTACAAACGCAACCACATTTTCTGGGGGAGGAAATCAAAGTAGGGGAATAAATTCTCAACTGTTTTTAACAATAATCAAGCTGCTATCTTTATCAGAAGCTATCATCGCATTCTCTGGAATTTCTTTCAGGAAATCATCTACAACACGGATCAGTTCAGGCCATTTGGGATTGTAATCGTGGATAAATATTACCCCTCCGGGCAGCAGGCGTGGATAAAAAAAACGTAAACCTTCAGCAGTTGGTTTGGCGAGGTCAACATCAATGCTGATCAGCGCAAAACTTTCTTTTTCAACGGAATGACATTGGTCGGCAAAATTTCCTTTATAAAACTTGATGTTGGGATGAGTAGGCAGTTTTTCTTTCACACTTTCCACGGAGGTGTCGGCAAAATGATGTGGCTTGTAAGTGGCAGCTTCGCCTGTTTCTGCTGTCAAATCATCTTGCCGAAATCCCTCAAAGGTATCGAAAAGGTGAAGTAAGCGGTTTGGCGCAAGCGTGTGCAACAATAAAGCTGTTTCGCCTTTGTAAACGCCCAGTTCGGCCATTGCGCCCTGCGGCAAAAGTGTGTTGAGTCGCTTTATTTGTAACCAAAAAAGAAAAAACCTGTCGCTGTCGGGGTAGGTTTTCTGTATTTTCAGCACTTCCTCGCTGATGGCCTTGTTATTTTTCTGTTGCACAAAAGCTTCTGGCAAAGTTCCATTGCCTGATTGGCGATCGCGCCAGGCGATAAATAGCATTACAAGCAATACAATTAGGGCGGCGATACTGATTATTTCGATAAGCATCTTACTACATATTGGAGTTTAGCTACGAAGATAAGAATTTTGAATTTCAGGCTTTTGGCACACTAATAATAAAGGTGCTTCCTTTGCCGGGCTCAGATTCTGCATGGATTGTAAAGTGGTGGGCTTCAACAATTTTTTTGACGATGCCGAGGCCTAGTCCAGTACCTTTTTCGCCAAAAGTTCCCATGGTGCTTTTGCGTGTAAATCCCTCAAAAAGGTTACGGCTCACTTCTGGCGTCATTCCAATTCCGGTATCTTGTACGTATATCTCTAAGTGATCGGGCTTGACACGTGTACCTAAAATTATTTCGCCGTTTAATGGTGTAAATTTTATGGCATTGCCCAACAAATTGTTTAGTGCTTGTCCGAGTAAAGTTTCATCGGCCAGCAATATAAAATCTTTGGAATGGTTAGGTTTTAGGATAAATCGGATGTTTTTTTGCTTTAATTTAAGGTGTTGCATGCGTTCAATATAAGCAGCAACCTCATTAAAACTAATCTCCGACTTAACAATTTTAAAATTGCCTAGTTCCAAGTTTGACCAATGATAAAGTTTGTCGTTATATTCCAGCAAGCGTTGCATTTCTTCTCTGATATGGATCATCAAAGAGGCTTGTTCCTGATCCATTTTCCCCATCAAATCCTTATCGTCAAGCAATAAGTTGGACAGGCCAATAACAGCGCCAATAGGTGAGCGCAAATCGTGAGAAACAATGGAGACAAATTGATTTTTAAAATCGAGAAGTTTTTTTAGCTCTTTTTGTGTTCGCGCCAGTTGATCCAGTGTGAGGCGTTGCTCGCGTGCTTTTTGAATCAGTTGGTTGTCTTGTTTGTCTTCGCGGTTTATAATGCTGATCAGTAGGTAATTCGATTGTGCATGACGAATAGCAGTGGCTTTTAAAAACACCTGCCTTCCGGTGATGGTTTCTTCTTCCCATACGCCTGATTCCACCTTGCCATCGAGTGAGCTCTCCCAGCATTCAGCGGCCTCATACTGAAACACTTCAATAAAAGGAAAAAACTCTACCAGATCAAGATTTTCTTTGTTTAATACTGCAGAATCAGGTAGTTCTTTTATCCACGAAGGCATTTGTCCCAATGGTTGATATTGCTTGTCTTTGTAAGCAAAAGTGGCATAATCCAAAAGATGAAAAGCAGCAAAACGATTTTCTACTTTACCGTTTCTTTCGTTGGCACTCAGTTTTAGGCGTGCCGAATTAACTTCCTGTAGCAACTGCTGCATCTTTTCGGCGGAGCGCGTTTGATCTACAAAAAATATCCAAAACTGCTGCATTTCATCTTCAACAATATGAATTTCGGCATAGTGGCCACTTTTGGTTTGTATATGAGGCAGCACCATCGGATTGATCAAGGGTGGAATCATTCCTGTGAGAAAAGGGGCAATTTCTTCTATTTCTGCCTCTTTTTCAGGTTTTTGATCCACATATTTATGCACAGGCCCCATCCAGTTTATAAGGCGGCAATCTTCGTTTAGGTGAAAAATTGCCAAACCAATATATGGGGGAATTTTGCTGATAATATATTCGGTGATGGCATCAGTAAATTCGGGTTTACTCATCATAAATTACATTCCTCCATCATGTGTTTTGTCAATTCATCAAAAGCCTCTTCCACGCCGGTGCCATCCTTAGCACTTGTTTGGATAATTTTCCAACCTTTATTTCGTAGCTCGGTGAGTTTGTCTTCTGCAATATCTTTTTCGTCGACTAAATCACATTTGTTGACAAGCAAAATAAAAGGCACGTTATTGGTTACAGAAGATGCCATATCGTGCATATTAATCGCAGTTTGTAGGGTTTCTCCTCTGGTGTTGTCAGCCACCAGTAAATAGCCAGAAGCGCCAATAAGATAGGTTGGTTTCACCTTCATAAAATCGTCTTCACCATGGATATCCCAAAGCAATAAATTTATAGCTTTTCCATTATGCTGCACCTCTTTCTGGTCAATTTTTACACCAATCGTAGTTTGGTATTTTTCGTTGAAAACGCTACGCACATAGCGCTGCACCAAGCTTGTTTTGCCCACTGCGAAAGCCCCAACCATTGCGATTTTCTTTTTAATCATAATGCAATATCATTTTGTTTTCTTAACCACTTCAAACCCAACACTTCGCACCGGCATAGGCGTAGTCAGGTCTTCATTATACTCAACCGTGGCTTCCATCAGTCCAGCCGGCACACCCGCCTTGTTGAGCATCTCCATAAATGACTCGGCCCGCGAGAGTGCTACTCTTGTGTTTGCTGCTTTATTGCTTGCTTTTGAAGTGAATGATTCTATCATTATCAGGTGTTTTTCACCCTGCGTTTGATTAAATTCATCCAACAATAAAGCCGTGGATTTGAGTTTTTCAAATTGTCTTTTTTGAACTTCATTCATGCTTACGTCATTAAATTCAAAAATGAAGTTATACGCTTCAATGTCTTTAATAATCCAACTTAGGTCGCGCTTGGGTGCAGCAGCTTGTGCCAACTCCCAGCGTAAAGCCTTTACGCCCCATACTTTATGATATGTATTGTTTACTTCGCTAACCCAGTTTTCATCGGCTTTGCCGGAAATCGTTAGCACGCCAGACTGAAACTTCAAGGCCACACTTGCCGTTGGATTAAGCACTTCTATAGCTCTTTTGATCACAAAAGCACTATCGGTAGAAACAAATTCCTGAAACCTGAAATCAACGTTTTCTATTTCAAAAGCTAGTGTTGATAATAAAAGTTGCGGCGGCTTTGCAAGGGCATCTCGAAGGCCATGCAGCACAAGTTGATTATTTTGAATTGTGTTATGCGAAATAAGGTAGCCGGGCTCATTTCTAAAGGTTTCAATTATTGCATTATGCCGGCTTTTATTTTGAAAATGTTTTACTAAAAAATAGCCGCTAACACCTAAAAGAATAAAAATTAGTATCAAAGCAAAATAGGGTGGCTTGGATTTTTTCTCCACTTTTTCGCTCTGCAAACAGTTTTTTAAAAACTTCTCGGTATGTTCAAAAATGCTTGTTTCACCACTAAATTTTTCCAAATCAGCATGGTGGTTATAATGCACAGCTTCAACGGCTTCCTGCATCGTTTGGCGCAGAGCAGGCGGCGGATTGCCTTCTACTACGGCGGCAATAACCGCATACGGGCCTTCTTCAATCCATAGATTTGTTTCGCCAATTTTTATGGTTTCCACATTTTCTCTGGCAGAGGTATGAAACGAATCTTGCACAAAATCAGTAATGGCCGAAAGCATTGAAGCGACCATATCTGCTTCGATAGCGGCTATTTTTTGATCACGTACTTGATGCAGCAACAAGGCTGTCTCTTTGTGTATCAAAAAGATATGCTTTACATGAAAAACATAAGCTTTCGATAGCATGATTTCGGTATAGCTTTTCTGCGAAAAAAGCGCTTGCGTACGCCATTTTAAATGCTTTGGCGAAATGCCGGATTCAAGTCCTTTGTTCAGCGATTCGATCATTTTTCGTAGGTCTTCCGATACCGCTTTGCGAATGGCCGGCCCCATTATCGGGAACAGCAGATTAGCCAGCCGCTCCGGATTACGTTGAATACTCTCCTGAATTATATCCTCAAAAAATGGCAGTAGATCAGCGATATTAATACTGCCCTTTTCTATAAGCTGCCGGATGGAGAAGGGAAGTAGGTCACTGATTTCCAGAGCAAATTCATGCGGGTCTTTCATCAATTTTTGCAGCCTGTCGAGCGAAGAGTTGTCTAAACCGGTAATAATCTCCCGCAGTTCAATAAGCTGGCCTGTCTCTAATAAATCATCAATAGCTTTTGCTTTTTGTTTTGCCATAAAAAGATTTTTAGGAGTTCTCGGCTTTGTCAGATTTCGATTCGCTATCAGAAAGATTTACTGCCAGTTCAGAAAGCAACACAGCAAGAGAGGAGCGATCGATTTTATTGAGTTGTAAATCACTGAATTTGTCAAAAATTAGCTTCTTCAGCGAGGCTGTTTCCATCTCAAATTGCGCTTTCAGGCTTTGCTTTTGCTTGGCCTGTGAAGCCTCCAGCGCCTGCAAACTGCTTTGCAATTCGGTGTTAAACTGCTTTAAATCATCAAGTTTTGACTTTTGAGAAGCCAATTCATTCTTCAATTCTTCCCCCAGTTTACTTATCGAGCTTGATAGTTGTTGCTTTAGCTGTTCTGTCGAAGTCTGTTGCTCGTCTTTAAGCGAATTAAGCTGCTCTTGCCACCTTGTCTCGGCTTCATCCAGCGAAAAAGTGATTTGCTGATCAAGCTTTAAAAAGCGATTTTCCATGTCAGCAAGATTATTGCCTAACAAGATATCGCGAATCCTGTTGACGCTATCTTTTTTCTCATTCATATCAAGCTGATTTATAATGTTGGTTTAGAAGGCGTAAATATAAGCATGTTTTTGGATGAAATAGACAGCTTGCTGGTATTTAATGCTTAGCAAACTGCTTTAATCTTGCAGTAAGTTGCTGCATTATTTTGTAACGGATTGTAAATGAATTATATGTAATAGTTTGTAAATGAGCTTAGCTCGGAAACTGCAAATTTCGTCAGTTGTCAATTCGGTAAGCCTTTGCTTGTTTTTTATGTAATTTTGCAGCCCGAAATTAAAATTTAGCCGCATGAATCTGCGATCAAATAGCGATAATCAACATAAATTACTTGAAACGAGGAAGCTCACCGACAGCACCTATATTTTAAGGATGGAACGGCGCGGACTGGCTTTCAGAAGCGGCCAGCATATTTTGCTCGGCGAGGCCGAAAGCATCCACAACCGAGAATATTCAGTGTATTCTGGTGAGGAGGACGATTATTTTGAAGTGCTAATAAAAGAGGTCGAAACCGGTATGGTGAGCAAACAGCTCAAAAGTTACTCAAAGATGATAAGCTGCAAATTGAAGGACCACTGGGTTTCTTTACCATTGAATCTGAGTTGATTAAGTCGGAGAAATTTCTTTTTGTAGCCACTGGAACTGGCATCGCGCCTTTTCACAGCTTTTCCCGTTCCTATCCGCAACTAAATTACCAGCTGCTGCATGGTGTGCGCAAAGCCAATGAGGCTTACGAAAGCAAGCATTATCCTGCTGAAAAATACACTTTGTGTACTTCTCAGGATGAAAAAGGTAATTTTGTGGGTCGTGTAACAGATTATCTGCGCCAAAATCCGGTTTCAAAAGATACACATTGTTACCTTTGCGGAAATTTTGAGATGATCAATGAAGTGTTCGATATCCTTGAAAAACAGGGTGTGCCACCACAGCAAGTACATGCCGAGGTGTATTTTTAAGACACCTTC
>CAZOEV010000165.1:0-6177 GCA_964578915.1 uncultured Lentimicrobiaceae bacterium | reverse complement strand
CCCCAAAGGCTAAGTCGGCAAAAACAGCTGCCACGCCTGATTTTATCATGGCGGTGCCAAGTGCCAGCGAGAGTGCAATAATTAACAGTAGGTTAAAATCGATACTTTTGGCGATGTCTTTTGTCGAAACCATTTTAATGAGCGTTACCAGTAGCACCAAGGCCAGCACGGCCGTAAATAGTTTGACAATGCCCAAAGCTGCTGCAACGATGGCGATTAGCGTTCCGCCGATCAGCACAAATTGTTTATAAAAAGGTTGTTTTTTTAACTCTTTTATTTTACTGATGATATAAAAATCGTGCGAGTCGATAGCGTGTTGGGTAAAATCCTGGCCAGCAACCAATAACAGTGCATCGCCGGCGGCCAACTTTACATCACCTAACTTACCAGAAATATGTTCGCCATTGCGATGTATGGCGATAATAGCGGCATCGAATTTGGCTCTGAAGTTTGCTTCGCGCGCAGTTTTGGAAATCAGTGTAGAGTTGTAGCTTACCACCACCTCAATCACATTGGTGAGTGCTTTTTTTGCGTACATGCCCAGCTGAGCAAGTTGCAGGCCGCTACGTGAGGCCACCATTTCTGTTATAACTTCCGTTTCGCCGGCAAAAAGTAGAATGTCTTCTTTCTGCAGTATGGTAGCAGGTGTTAATGGCTGAATGGATTGCCCATTACGTAGTATTTCCATCAGGTAGAGTCCTTTCATTGTCAATAGTCCTGATTCTTCTGCTGTTTTTCCTGCGTAATCATTGCTATTTGCGATACGCACCTCAGCGATATATTCACGATTTTGGTTTTCCAGGGCCTCGATGGCATGTTTTCTGTCGGGTAATAGAAGATTACCAAAAAGCATCAGATAGGCAAAGCCGAGGATAACCATGGTGAAACCGACCAAAGCAAAATCGAAAATTTGTAAAGGCTCAAGACCTTGAACCATAAACTGATCTGTTACCATACCTGCCACCACCAAGTTAGTCGAAGTTCCGATGAGCGTAGCGCTGCCGCCCAGAATAGCCGCGTAGGACAATGGAATTAGCAGTTTGGAAGGTGCAATATTGTGTTTTTTGCTCCAGCTACTCACGTAAGGCATCATAATGGCTACCAACGGTGTATTGTTGAGAAAGGCCGAAAAACTGGCAACTACCAATATCATGCGTGCTAAAAAGCTGTTGTAGGAGCGCGAACTCGCGAAGGTGCGCTCAAAAAGCCGATCGAGCACACCGCTTTTTCTTATGATATCACCCAGCAGCAACATCATCACTACTACGGCAATTTGCTCGTTGGCAAAGCCGCCCAAAATTTCGGCAGGTGTAATTATGCGAAACATCCCCAGAACAGCAATGCCAATCATAAAGGTAAATCCTGGACCTATCTTATTGAAATAGAGCGATACTACCAAAAATAATAGGACAGCAATAACGATATATCCTTCCAGACTGAGCATAATAAAAATTATCTGCTAATGTACGGAAACAGATGAAACCTGCTACCTTGTTAATGATAATTTTTTCGTGTCATTGGGCATTCTGCGATTGAAGCGCTGATAGCTGGGTTTTATAATTTTTATGTGAAGTTTTGAAATCGGTTTTTAGAAGTCAAGAAGTCGACAGCCAACTTTTCATCGTCTGAGGCACGAGGACATGAAAACCTTGATTTTTTTTGAATCTCTTGAACTTGCCTGCCGACTGCAATGATATTCAAAGATTCAAAATCTGCCTTCCTTCGGTCGGCAGATATATTCAAAAATTCAAAGATTGAGCTCCGTTTTAGCCTATAAACAATCTTTGAGCTCAGAATCCTTTAACTGGAAGACGTAAAATTACTAAATCACTTCACTGAACTTGCCTGCCGACTGAAAAGAGGTAGGTCTTTAAATCTTTAAATTTTGAATTTTTGAATTTCTTCTGTCGCAACCGTTTGTAAAGTTTTCCGTACCACAAAGTTTTAATCTATTCCTCTGACAAAGCCCTTTTGCTTAATTTTGCAGAATAATATGGTACAACACAGCGCGAATTTCCGGAAAGAGCATTTGTTTCCTGCCGCAATTTTGTTGTTGATAGCAATTTTGTTTTTTCGTGCAAGTCAAAACGACTTTCCTGCTCATCTTCATGCTTGGACACAAAGTGATCGCTATGCCTTGACTATTGGCTTTTTAGAAAATAATTTCGACCTTTTTCATCCTGCTACGCTCAACTTGCAGCCGAAGTTTGAAGCTGCTGCACCGCTCCAAAATCCGCAGGGGATTACCAGTGTTGATTTTCCAATCGTTGAATACCTCGCCGCCGCCCTGATGTGGCTCAATGGCAGTCCATCACCCTTTATTTTCCGAACACTGATGTTGATTATCGGGTTGTTGGGTTTGTTTAGCTTTTTCCGCTTTTTGCGCCTGGCAAATATGGCTTATCCCATCGCGGTTTTATTTCTGATAATGGCTTTTTCCGCGCCGGTATTTATCTATTACCTCAACGGTTTTATTCCGAGCGTTACGGCTGTTTCGTTGGTTTTTGCAGCATTATGGCTGCTGCTCCGCTATTTGCGCAACAAAGGCCGAAGATATTTTTTCATCAGCCTTGGTCTTTTTACTTTGGCAGCGCTGATTCGCAAACCTTTTGTGATGGCGCTACTGGCGGTAATGCTTAGCAGTATCTGGTTTCATTGGCGTCAAAAGGATAAGCTACGGATAGAATTGTTGGGTTTTTTAATTGCACTCGCACTAATTGGCAGCTACCACACTTACAATAATTACCTGAGTTTCAATTATGGTTCGTTGTTTATCGGTGAGCTGATGCCTGCTATTTCGCTGGCTGATGCGCAAAACTTAATTGCGCAAGCCTGGAGTAACTGGAAACTGGACTATTTCAGTTTATCTCAATGGATTATATTGGCAGCCGGTCTGCTACTTTTGCCCGTTTTCTTTGCGAAAATCAAAGCGTCTTGGTTTAGCCAACTGCAAATGATCGCACTGCTCTGGCTATTGGCTTCCTTGGCTTATTTACTCGCAATGGCACAGCAGTTTCCGGCCCATGATTACTATTTCTTGGACAGCTTTTTTGTGCCTTTGTTGCTGCTTTCGGCTCTGGGTTTTTCAAAAATCAGACTAAGCAGAAGCTGGCAAAAATGGCCTGCCGTGATTGTAACTGTTGCATTTGGCGCGTGGATGCTGCATAGCGCCTACCAAAATCAACAGCAGCGCTATGCCTTTAAAAGCTGGGACAGAACGGAAATTACGCGCCTCAATTTTGAGGGCGGCGACAAATTGCTGGATGCCGTCGGCTTATCACCCGATGCAAAAATACTCGTGCTGGATGCCTACACTACTAATGTACCGCTTATTATGCTCGCACGAAAAGGCTATACTGTAATCAATACCACAACCGAAAATCTAAAAAAAGCTATGTTGTACGAGGTGGGTTGGGTGGTGATTCAAAACCGTTTTTTGGCCAGCGATGTGCTAAGAAATTATCCCGAACTGGCGGCCCAATTGATTCCCATGGCTAACAATGGTAGAATCGGGCTTTATAAAAAACAAGTTTTGGAAGAGCCACTTTCTTTTGAAGCATTATGCCTGATACAACAGCAGCATTTGCTCTTCGCGAAAACGCAAAATGACTTTAATAGTTTGGTTAGTAAAGATTCCCTTACCGATTGTCTTACTGCAAATCAGGAATATTTCACTTTGGTTGACAGCCTTTTCGATCAAAATCCGGAAGCCGGAATTGCATTGGCGTTTGGCGCACAAATAAAGGCAGAAATGTCAAATCCCGGCCTTACATTAGTGCTGGATATTTCAGACGATAAGGGATTTCATTTTTATGACAGCTTTCCGCTGCAAGCCTTTTTTGAATCCGGCCAAGCCGAAGTGGCTTCTGTAAATCTGATAATGAATTTACCTGAAGTTTTACTTGAAAATAATAGAATCAAATCTTACCTTTGGAATCCTGCGAAGCAGTACCTTTGCTTTAATGAATTGAAGGTTAGTTTAATAGAATACAATAATTATACACCCATTAATAACTGATAGCATGAAGAAGAATATTGATCAATTTAACTTGAAAGGTAAAAAAGTGCTCGTGCGCGTGGATTTTAATGTGCCACTAAACGACAAATTTGAGGTTACCGACGACACCCGAATCAGGGCTGCAATGCCTACCATAGAAAAAATCCTGGCAGTAGGAGGTGCTGTGATTTTGATGTCGCATCTGGGTCGCCCCAAAGAAGGGCCTGAAGACCGTTTCTCACTCAAACACCTGCTTCCTGTTCTGGAAAA
The DNA here is from genome assembly GCA_964578915.1 of uncultured Lentimicrobiaceae bacterium. Taxonomy (GTDB): domain Bacteria; phylum Bacteroidota; class Bacteroidia; order Bacteroidales; family F082; genus UBA5536. The sequence goes on along the minus strand of CAZOEV010000165.1, from coordinate 1,910 downwards.
GAAGTTGGGTCAAAAACCGTTGTTTGCCAATGATTGTATCGGATCGGAAGCTGTTGAAAAAGCTGCTGCTATAGAGCCCGGACAGGTGTTGCTACTTGAAAACCTGCGTTTTTACAAAGAAGAAACCAAAGGCGACGAAGATTTTGCTAAAAAATTAGCATTGCTGGCAGATGTGTATGTAAACGACGCTTTTGGAACGGCACATCGCGCACATGCTTCAACCGCCATTATTGTTAAGTTTTTCCCTGGAACTAGCCTCTTTGGCTATCTGATGCAGGATGAAGTGTCAAATCTGGAGAAGGTTACAAAAAATCCTAACCATCCATACACCGCTGTGCTTGGTGGTGCAAAGGTTTCTGGTAAAATTGAGATTATCAACAACCTGATTGATAAGGTTGACAACCTGATAATTGGTGGTGGCATGATGTTTACTTTTATCAAAGCGATGGGCGGAAAAGTGGGCAATTCATTGGTGGAAGAAGACCTGATTGAGACTGCTGGAAAAGCGATAGAAAAAGCCAAAGCTAAAGGCGTAAAGCTACTGATTCCAGTAGATACTGTTGCCGCTAATGCCTTTAAAAATGATGCTCAGCAAAAAATATGCGCTGCCGGTGAGATTCCTGACGGCTGGATGGGCTTGGATATTGGACCTAAAACCATTGCCGAATTTACAGAAGTAATTTTGGCTTCAAAAACCATACTCTGGAATGGCCCAATGGGTGTGTTTGAGTTTGCCAATTTTGCCAACGGAACCAGCACTATTGCCCTAGCTATTGCCAAAGCTACCGCCTCAGGAAGTTATTCGCTTGTGGGTGGTGGAGATTCTGTAGCGGCTGTCAATAAATACGACCTAGCCGATAAGGTGAGCTATGTTTCCACAGGTGGTGGTGCCATGCTCGAATATATTGAAGGCAAGGAACTGCCCGGCGTAAAAGCTATTTTAGAAGGATAGTTTTTTAACCAAATAATTCATTCCTAAAACAACAAGCAGCAGATATTTTGCTGCTTGTTGTATTTTCAACTGCTGCATTTGAAACCCCAAACCCCAAATACCTTTGTATCGCTACCTCGATATACGCTCTTATTTGCATAAAGTTGGCTTTGCCTTCAGGGCACTAGAAAACCGCAATTTTAGGCTGTTTTTCTTTGGTGGCATGGTGTCGCTTATGGGCACCTGGATTCAAAATCTCGCTATCGGTTGGCTGGTTTATCGGCTCACTGATTCGGCGTTTTACTTGGGGTTGGTAGGTTTTGCTGGGCAAATTCCTGCTTTGTTGCTTACGCCTATCGCGGGAGTTTTTGCCGACCGCAGCAACCGCCGAAAAATGCTCTACATTACCCAAAGTATTCCCATGATTTTGGCTTTTATTCTGGCGTTTTTGTCCTTTACAGGGCGCATACAGATATCGTGGCTTATTATTATTGTTGTCATCAATGGTATTGCCATAGCTTTTGATACACCTTTTCGACATGCTTTTCTACTCGAAATGCTTGGTGATAAGAAATTGATTCCCAATGCAGTTGCACTAAATTCTTCCCTTTTCAATGCGGCGCGTTTTATCGGGCCTAGCTTGGGAGGTTTACTCATTGCCTTGTTTGGCGAAGCCATCTGTTTTTTGATTAATGGAATCAGCTTCGGCGGTGTTATTATTGCGCTCTTGCTGATGCATGTGCCAAAATTTGTGAGGCCATCCAGTAGAAAACCAATCTTCAAAGAACTGCATGATGGCATTCATTATGCATGGAATTTCCCGCCTGCCCGCCAACTTATCAGCCTGGTCATTGTAATGAGTTTGTTTGGCCTGCCCTTTCAATCGTTTATGCCGCTTTATGCTGGAGATATTTTGCAGGGCGACTCCCGGCTGCTGGGTTTTCTAACAGGAGCACTAGGGGCTGGCGCTTTGTCGGGT
>CAZOEV010000164.1:0-6187 GCA_964578915.1 uncultured Lentimicrobiaceae bacterium | reverse complement strand
CAAAGCTACCAATGGGAGCTAAGTGCCGATGGCGGCGCTAACTGGGTAGTGCTTCAAGATGATGATACATACAGCGGAACCCAAGCTGCCGAACTAACAATCAGCAGCACGAATAGCGCTATGGATCAAAACCTTTTCCGGTGTAATGTGTCTGGTGATTATTGCGGCTTATACAGCAATCAAGCATTGCTTACGGTGTTGCCCGAAATGACTGCCTCCTTTACTATTCCTGCAGTCTCCTCTTGTGATTTTTCTGCTGTGGATGTGCCCTTAAAAGCTGCCGGACTGGAAGCGATAAAGAGTCTGAGTCTGCAAATTTCTTACAATGCAGAGCTGTTAAGTTTTATCGGCTATGAACTTTTGGCAGCTGGTTTACAAAGTGCAGCCGTTGTCAACCATACTGCAAGCGATGCTTATATTGAAATAAACTGGATATCAGCGCAGCCTGTTACTATTCCCAATGGCAGTCTGTTTAGCTTTATTTTCGATTACAGCACGGGGGGGGCTGCACTTTTTGAACTTTCTGAAGCAGAAGTAATAGGTCAGGATGACTTGCCCTACAGCCTAATCCTAAATGATGGCCAGCTTACTGGCTATCCTTTGCCGCAGATTATTACACAGCCCGAAGATTTATTTATAGAAGAAGGAAGCAGCGCACAATTTAGCCTCGAAGCCCAACAAACATCGTCATACCAATGGTTTGAAAGCCGCGACTCCGGAAATACTTGGTCAAAAATATATGATTTAGGAATTTATCAAGGAGCCCAAACCAATACGCTACTCATCAGCAATGTGCCCTACAGCTATAATTTTTACACTTATAGATGTGAGCTCAAAAACCAAAATTGCAGTCAGAACTCCAGGGCAGCAACGCTTGAAGTAGATCCCTTGATCAATACCAATCAGTCCATAACAGAACAAGCGGCCAGCCATGTGAAGGCAATTCACCTGGGAAGCGCAGTCATTAAAATCTGGTTTCACGAAAGCGTCGATCATGTAAATCAGCTGATGATTTTTGATCTTTACGGCAATATACTTATAGACCACAATGAAACCATTGAAATTGCAGGAGGTCAGCTAAGTCTGCCACTATCATTTAGACCCAACAGCCTGTTGATCGGCAAGATACAAACTGCCTCCATTTTTGGAGATACACAAACCCAAGTGATTAAAATTCGGTAGAAGTATCCAGAATTAATAGTGTAAAAGCAGCTTTTCTGTCGTCAAGAGGCTCTAGTTTAGCTGATTTTATGCTATCATTTTGTCAGTGAATTACGTGTCAGGCGCTGGATACAAATAGGTCAGAGAAAGTTTTTGGAAAATTGTTTTTGCAATTATTTCAGCAATTGCCAGGTAATTTGGAACAAATTATAAATCCCAATTGGCAGCAGCCGTTAGACCAGCAAAAAGGGATTCAGATGCTTTATCGGCGGCAAAAAATCAAGCATCAGTTAAGCACTATACCCTTGCTCGAAAAGCTTTTCACTAGTAAACAAAACATAAAGCCTATATACAAAGTAAGTGAATCTCAGCTTGAAAATTTGGCAGATTATGGCTTAAAAATCACTCCAAAAGACTTGATAAATATTAAAAATGTAGATTTGCAAATTGAGCTGTATGGCTTGGCTTTGCTCAACAATATCAATAGTTAATAAAAACCAATATCAATCAAATGAAATTACTGAAAACCAGTTTGTTATTGTTTCTTTTGCTTGCAGCTTTCGTCCTTCAGGCGCAAACAAGTGTTGGCGTTATGTCGTTTAAGAACAACGGACAGCCCGAGTTGGATTATTTATCGGGCGGTATAGCCGATATTTTAACGACAACGCTGGCTGGAAGCAGCCAAATTAGGGTGGTTGAACGAGGCCAACTTAATCTTGTAACCGATGAATTGAAGCTGGGACTTAGCGGTCTTGTCGATGAAAAATCAGCTGCCGAGGTAGGGAAACTAACGGGTGCCACCTATATGGTTTTGGGTTCGTTTATGCCCTTGGGCAAGGCGGTGCGCATAGATGCTAAAGTGATTGAAACGGCTACTGCTACTGTAATTTCCGGGGCTGCTGCCAGTGCTAAAGCTGCTTCGTTGGAAACCCTTGATGTAGCAATCGATGAACTTGCCTCCCGCCTTATCAGCAAGCTTACTGGCGAAAATGTCAGGGCACAGGCAAGTGGCGATCCTTCTCGCGAAGGCGAATTTGAGTTTACTTATAATCCGCGTGTAATGCTGGCAACACTTATTGATGGCAAAATGTTGCAAGCCAAGGAGGGCGAATTGATGGCGTCCACAAAGCTCAACCATGGAAATCATTTGATTACGGTAGAAAAAATTAAGGGACTGTTTAAATCGGAAAAGTTGCTGGATACGACTATTTTTATTCCTGGAGGCATGGTCACCCGCGCCCGGATAAAAGGCGATAAACTTGAAATTTTTGGTGTGGATCCACTGGCCAAAGCTGAAGGCGCGTATAATTCCAATGCTTCCTACGAAAGCTCAACACAGCAGATGCAGTCAAATGATATGAGTAGTCAGATGAATGAATCTGTAAACGCCATGCTGGAGACATCTGAACGCCTAATCAATGCTGTCGACAGGCCTCAGCCGCTGCCACAACAAATGCCAGAGGTTAAAAGAAAATCTACCTTGTTGATATTAAGCGAGGCTGGACTTTGCGAGATTTATATTGATGGAGAAGAGCGCGCTAGCATTGGCGTAACACCCATCGATGGGCTGGGGCGCGCAGAAATAGAATTGGATGCAGGTAATTATTTGCTCAAAATTGATGGCTTTGGTGTATGGTTTGACGAGATGATAAATGTGGGAAATGGCGAAATGTTAAAAATCAGGGCCGAACCCGATGAGGTGAAAGTTTTGAGTAGGTCGGTTAAATAGCAATAAAAAGCGTCCTGTCGAAAATACTAGCTTTTAGGAATTTTGCTTTTAAGCTACGCTAAAATCAAGTGATTTTATATAATGAAAGGGAGTGTAAAGTAAACAATTTTGTATTAGTTGAGGTATGAAAAAGGTCAGTTACCCCAATGCCACATCCAAAAGCATCATCGTAGCAAAGCCCAGCATGGCACCAACTGTTGACCAGTCGGTTTCGTGTCCTGATTGCGATTCGGGGATGAGTTCTTCTACCACCACGAAAATCATCGCGCCTGCTGCGAAGGAAAGCGCATAAGGCAGCAAAGGTGTTACTGTTAAAACCAGGTAAGCTCCTATAACCCCTGCAATTGGTTCTACAATGCCCGACAGTTGCCCATAATTGAAGGCTTTAAGTCGTGAAAAACCTTCACGCCGCAGCGGAATAGAAACTGCTGCGCCTTCAGGAAAGTTTTGCAATCCAATACCTATGGCAAGGGCAATAGCACCAGTAAGCACGCCAATGTCAGGGTTGTGAGCCAATGCGCCAAAAGCTACACCAACAGCCAATCCCTCCGGAATATTATGCAGCGTGATAGCAAGAACCAGCAGCACACTCCTTTGCCAGGATGTTTTGATGCCTTCGGCTTTATCTACCGACAATCCCAAATGCAGGTGAGGCAAAATTTTGTCAATTAGAAGCAAAAAAGCTCCGCCAGAAAGAAAACCAATAACCGCTGGTATCCAAGGAGTGGAGCCACTTTCTTCTGCCATAAGAATAGCCGGCTGAAGCAATGACCAAAAACTTGCGGCAATCATAACACCTGCCGCAAAGCCAAGCATAGAATTTAGTACTTTTTTGTTTATTGTCTTGAAAAAGAAAACCATAGATGCTCCTAAAGCAGTAACAAACCAGGTAAACATGGTGGCGGCCAAGGCTAGCAATATGGGATTATATTCTAAAAGCCAATCAATTTTCATTCTACAAAAATTAAATACAATTTCAATTTAAATACTTATATCCTAAAAATGTGTAGTCAACATGAAGCATCAAAATTACTTTTTTTTTAGTGTTGTAATAACATGCGTTTTGTTTTAAAGAAAAATGAGCACTATTATATTTCTTAAGAAAGTCTAATTTTGTGAAAGGTTTGAAGCAAAAGCTTGCCTAAACTATTGGTTTTAAATGCTGCTAAAGTTATATTTGATGAAGAATATTTTAATAACCGGAGCAACTGGAAATATTGGTTTTGAGGTGATTAAATTTTTATATAAAAATAATTCTTCAAACAAAATCATTGCTGGTGTTAGAAATGTTGAAAAAGCTAAATTGTTTTTCAATGACTTTCCAAGCTTGGATTTAAGGCGGTTTGATTTTGAAGACGCACAAACCTACGAATCTTCTTTTGCTGATATTGATCGGGTTTTTCTGCTAAGGCCGCCGCATATTTCTGATGTTAAGAAATATTTTAAGCCCATACTTGAACAGTTGAAGCGCAATAACATATGTGAAATTGTGTTTTTGTCGGTTCAAGGAGTTGAGAAAACAAGTTTTATTCCTCATAATAAAATTGAACGCTTGATCAAATTATTAGGTTTTAATGCTATTTTTTTGAGACCTTCTTATTTTATGCAAAACCTCACGACGACACTTTTATCAGATATTAAAACAAAAAGGGCAATAATTTTACCTGCCGGGAAGGCTAAATTTAATTGGGTTGATGTGGAAAATATTGGAGAATTAGCGGCATTAATGCTTGACCATTTTTCTGAATTTAAGAATCAAAATTTCGAAATCACAGGCACGCAAAATGCCTCATTTCAGGAGGTAGTAGATTTGATTAATGTACAAATAGAAAATCCGATTCAATTTATTAATAGGAATCCAATCCATTTCTATCGCTGCAAGCAGAAAGAAGGAATAAATAGCGGGATGATTCTTGTAATGATTATGCTTCATTTTTTACCACGATTTCAAAAGAAGCCCACCATCTCAAACGCCTATAAAGAACTAACAGGAAAGCCCGCAACAACGCTGGAATTATTTATAAAGCGGGAGCTGAATTATTTCGAGCTATGAGTTAGTTTTATTTCGAATACTATTATAGTTGGGTTTAATAATTATTACATTTGTTGATTTCTTAGTTGCGTCATAAAAGATCCTATAATTAGAAATTTCTGATAAATTAATTTAGGTAGTCTTTTGCAGAAAAAACGCTATTTTTGTTTTCTGAGTTGGTAATATAATAATAGTTGTGTATGCGGTTTAATTATTTGTTTTTTATTCGATCAATACTCTTGGTTTTTCTTTTTTTGACAGGAGTTTTGCATGTGAAAGCTGAGAACCGGCATGCTATTCATAGTGATTCAATCGCTATACAAGGCTGGGTTAAATCCATTATGGATTCAGTTTTTTATAATCCCGATGTTATTTTGCCTTGGCTTGATTCCTTAAGTGTTTATGCCGATAGCACCCAAAGTCCGTATGCTAATTATGCTAAAAATAATTTAAAAGGTACTTACAACTGGTCAATTAGACGGTTTGATTCTGCTGCAAATTACTATAGAATTGCAAATCAATGGTCTGCTAAAGGCGGCCTAATACAAGAGCAAATAAAATCCTACGGAAATTTGGGTTTAGTATATACTTCTCTCGATAATTTTGATTCTTCGGCCTTTTATTATCTTCGAGCTATAGCTATATCTAAACAAAACAGTTTTAATAATTTATACGTTCGAAACATTCTTAACCTTAGCTATTTATACAATCAAAAAGGCAATTACGCTGATGCCGTTGAATTGCTTGAGGAAGCGCGAATTTTGAGTGAATCATTAAATAATGAGGAGCTGAATGCCATGCTTTACGGTGCTTTTGGTGGTGTTTACTATTATTTGGGTGATCTAAATAAAATGAAATATTATTACCAACATGCAATAGATTATTACATAAAAGTGAATAACAACTCTGTGCTGTCAATCTTGTATATGAATATTGCTGAATCCTTTTCCAGCATCACCCAAAATTATGATTCTTCTGCCTATTATTTCAATAAAGCATTGGAAGTAAGTGTTCCGCAAAATAAAGACAACTTATTGAACCTCATTGATCTCACTCGGGGAAATCTGTACTTTGAAACAGGGCAATTAGATTTAGCTACTTTTTATTATGGTCGTGCTTTACAAAATCCCTTAACTGAACAGTATGCGCGACGTAAAACGGCTTTGCTGATCAATATGGGAAATGTTTTTCGCGTTCAAAGAAATTATAAGAATGCAGTTGAATATTATAAGAGAATAGATATTTTAGTTAATAATGCCGGGATA
>CAZOEV010000163.1:3000-6191 GCA_964578915.1 uncultured Lentimicrobiaceae bacterium | reverse complement strand
CCCGACAGGAGCACGGTTTCGGTAATTGCTTCGCCCGGCCAGGAAGCCATCGAAAAGCGGGTGCCAAGTACTGAAACCTCGATATCAGCGCCTGCCACCGTGAAAGGCATATCATCGCGATGTACAACCTCGAAATAAGCCATGCCGCTCAGATGCACCGAACGGTGGTTTTTAGCAAAATTTTCGGGATATTCAATGCGGCTCCATCCGGCCAGCACTACCTTGGACCCATCGGGTAATTGGACAACGGTGCGTTGCCCGGCCGGGCTTGCCACAGCTATCATCTTTGTTGAACCCAGGCTAAAGATGCCCATCTGTAGCATTATACCGCCAATAATAAGTCCTAACAAAAATACGGCTGCTATCCGCAAGAGCGGCATGTAGCGGTAAATGCGCGGTTGGTGTATGGTTTTTTGATAAACCTTAGCCTGGACACGATCGCGGGTTTCGGGCAGGCTTTGCGCCTCATCCAAGCTATCCCATTGCTCTTTGAGCATTTGCCGTGATTCGGGCATCGAATAGAATTGTTCGATTTCCTTTTTACCGGCCAGCCCCAGCACATATCGGGCTATCAACTTATTTTTCTGTTTAATTTGCATTGCAGCTTATGTTTTACAATAAGCATTACAATTTAGCCGTGTTTATCCCCTAAATTTAGTTTTAGAAAAAAAGAATTGAATAATAATCGCGTAAGGCGAGGCGCAGTTTTTTTAAGGCCAGGCTTATGTGTACTTCGATGGTTTTGGTGGAAATATTCAGCTTTTCGCTAATTTCTTTGTGCGAGAGTCCGTGGAGACGGCTCAGCTCAAACACCTGGCGGCGTTTTTCGGGCATGGCAATCACTTGTGCATTGATGATTTTGTTTACTTCTTCCAGGAAAACTACTTGCTCGGTGTCCTGGCTATTTTTTTTCAGATGAATTTTCAGATGGTCTAAATATGCCCATTCGTTCACCTTTTTTTTGTGCTTATTAAAAATGAGGTTTCGGGTGATGGTAAAAAGGTAGGCTCCAAAATTGGCATTCGCATCCACCGCCTTTCGATTTTCCCATAGTTTGACAAATACTTCCTGGCAAATTTCCTCGGCTTCGCTGGCGTTGTGAACAAACTTGAGGGCAAAATGATAAACCCTGTCAAAATAATAATGGAAGATCGCGCCGAAGGCCTGCTCGTTACCTTCTGCGAAGCCTTGAATAACCGAAGGCGTAGGTGCTGTATTTTTATCTATTGCCAAAAATCTGTTTTGCTAAGCCGTATTATTTTGACGCCAAATGTACAGTTTTTGAATCTTTCTGCGGTCTTTCTATAAGTTTTATTGCAGTCATAAGATCATCCCTGATGATGCCTTCATTTTCTAATGCTAATTTTTCGCGTACTAATCTTATGATCTTCGTTTCTTGCCTCAAGCAAGTATATACCGGCAGGCACCTGGCTTAGCCCGATGCGATGGGAGGTGGCGTAGGTCTCATTATTAAAAATCCTTTGTCCCGATGCCGAGTAAAGCGAGACCACTGTTTTTTGATTTTCGCTGCTCACATGCAAAAAATCCCTGACCGGATTTGGAAATACCTGCAGGGGAAAGGCATCGCTTTTTTGCAATTCATCGATGGAGAAAGGGCTGATGTGGCTGCCGGTTTTGATTTTTATCGGATTATTTATCAATCGTATCTTCATATTCTCAAATCCTGCTATCATCGCCGGGGTGTCGTATTGGTCAGAATAAGTTTTGCTGGCAAATCCACCTTTAGAGTTTTCAAGTTCGATAATCATAGCTGGCGCAGTGCCATAAGAAGTGATATAGGTATTTTGATTGGCCGGGGCATATTTCATATAGTTATTCCGCGTAAGCCAAACGCCAAAGCGAAGCCGGTTTTGCAGCATGGCATAAGGTACCGCAGCCGCGGCGTTCATAAACATATCCGAGGCATAGTAGCTGTTGGGCATCACAAGCGTAGTTTTTAACAGATTAAGGCCCTCCTTAAAAATAAGGCTTCCATTTTCGGCCGCATTATTCAGCAAATAATTCTCCACCACAATACTGCCTGCAAAGCGGCTGTTGTCGCCCACAAAAGCAATTATTTTTCCATCGCGCCTGATGCGATCGTTGAGCAAGGGTCCGTTGCCGGGTTTAGACAAAAAGTTCTCGAGGATATAAAATTCATTGTTTACAAACAAAAATTTGTCAGCCTCTTTGATGGCTTGTTCAAAATCCGGATCCTCGCTCATAGCTGCTACCGCGCTATAAATCTCCATCTGATTTGCACCCAGATTTGTGAGCCTGGCCTTGAAGGTTTCGGCCGTGCTTTGATTTGAGGAAGTGATGATTATAATCTTATCATCAAGCCCGCCACCTTGTTGCGCCAATTCCTGGAGCATGGCTGTGTTATCATCAGGCTCGTCGCCACCACTGGCCAAAATGACGTAGTTGCCGTTTTCTTCGTTTACCAAAGGAGAAAAATCTTCGTTCAATCCGCTGACTTCCCCGCTGTTGAAATCGATCGTGCATCCATGCAGAAGTTGCATTACCCGCAGCGAATCTACAATCAACATTTCATTGTCAAGGTGATAAATTGAAGTATCGCCAGGCAGATAAAAATTGGCCGCTCCGGTGCCATAAACTGTTCCTGTTTTTTCGGGTGTGATGGCCAGCGCGGTGGTTTCGTCGATTCCGATGCCATCGATCATTTCGTTGCGATTCATTTTCCAGTTGGCCATAAATCCCATAATGCGGCCTGCCCGTCCACGATGGGTGAAATGGGAATCGAAGATATGATCCTGAAAGAAATTGAGGAAGTCGTTTTCGAGATTTACGTATTGATTGTTAGGATTTTCGATGCACTCATCAGGATATACCGTTCCGTTTTGAGCCGTAAATATTACCTCCGACATTACTGCAAGCCCGGCCGATGTTCCGCAAATTACACCGCCCTCATCAAATTTATCCTGGAGTGCCTGTTGGGTCAGTGTATTTTTGTAGGTGGCATAATAGTTATATTGGTCGCCGCCTTTCAAAAACAGAATATCATAAGCCATCAGGCTGTCGTAGGTGCTTTGGCTGTTGGCGATGCTTTGGTTGTTGATTTTGAAATCCTTGGCCGCAATGGCTCCGCAGTGCCCGGTAAAATAATTTTGCATCCAGTCGCTGGCCTCTGAAAAGGAGATGAGCGCAACTTTTTTGTTTGCCGACTGGTT
>CAZOEV010000163.1:0-2990 GCA_964578915.1 uncultured Lentimicrobiaceae bacterium | reverse complement strand
CCGCCCACGAATAAGGCTCGGTGCTCCAGCCTCCCTCATCGGATGATTCGCTGCCGCCGCCAATAATTAGCAAACTGCCCTGAGCAAATATTAATACAGGAAAAAAAATGAAGAGAATAATAATATTGCGTTTCATAAGCAGATGTTAATGTTTAGTTTTTGAAATAGGTCTTTTTTATGATTTTATAATTCTCAACAATGATTTCGCCCCGGGCTATCATCGTCTTAATTTCCAGCTCATTATCCAGAATAAGTAAATCGGCATCAAAGCCTGTTTTAATTTCCCCTTTTTTGGCCAGCTTGAGTACTCCGGCCACATTGGTACTTACAATACGAATGGCTTGTTCGGTGCTCAGCTTTTCGTGGCGAATCATGTCGCGAAATTCGCTGAGCAGGCTAAGGGGTTTTCCGGTTTCGAGTTTTACAAGATTTCCGTTGGCATCAAAATCAGGAAGTGAGCCGCCGGCATCGGAACTCATGGTAATATTTTGGATGGGCACACCGCTTTGCAGAAGCTCAGCTACCGCCTTCGAGGGTTTTATTTCGTACTCTGGAAAGAAAGGATAGGAGCTTGAGGTAATATCAACCACGCCGAGCTTGCCGTATTTTTTGGCATCTTCAAAAATATGCGTGTTGCGATTGATGTGGGTGGGCAAAAATTGTTTGAAGCTCAGTTCGCTCATCTTCACCACATCGTACAGCGGCTGAAAGGGATCGAGGGCATCGCCCATGTGAATATTTACTATTCCTGCTTTGCCGCCAAGCATACCTCCGAGGCGAGCGGCAGCGGCAATTTTGGCGATTTCCTCCACCGAAGGTACCGAGCTGCGATGGTCGGAGAGTGCTATTTCGCCGACACCAATTATTTCTTCGATCATGGCGATATCTTCGGCAACACTTCCCAGAATAGTTGGGGTAGGTATTTGGTAGGCACCGGTGTACATGAGCGCGGTGATGCCTTCCTGTTGCAATGCCTTAGCCTTCATCAGCACAGATTTGGGATCGCGGGTAATGCCATCGGTTCCCAGGCATCCTACCGCAGTGGTAACGCCAGCCTCGAAAAAGTCGTTGATGTGCATTTCGGGAGTGCGTGTGGCCGCCCCCCCTTCGCCACCGGCTCCGGCAATGTGGCAATGGCTGTCGATAAGCCCAGGAACGACAGTAAAGCCTTTGCCATCGATCACTTTAGAAATGTATGGAGCGTTTTTTTCGTTAATGGTTTCGGCCATGTATTCGATTTGCCCGCCGGCGATGAGGATATCCATTTTCCCTAAGGGTTCCGGGGCAAAAACATTCACATTCTTTATAAGTAGCATAGTTGAAATAATTCGATGAATAATTACTTGCGCTTGTTTGCGTGTTAATCATTACAACTAAGATGGATTGTTCCCCTATAAGAAAGAATGGATTGTTGAAATGGGAAAGAAGAAAAGCACAGGGAGAATAAATTGCGTTTAATACAAATGCCGCCCAAATCGTAGAGACGCATAAATCGCACAGACACTCAATTTGGGCATCTCTACCAGATCTCGTCTTGGCACAAATCACAATTAACCATTAACGAATTTAACAATTAATATCCTAGCCTAATTTTTGACGCACGCTGTTTATTTTGACAATGAAGACAAACTAACAGGTAAAAAAATTTTATTAAAAAACCCAAGCGCAAGAATTTTTCCAATAAAAGCCTTAATAAACTGATTAACAGCACTGCGGATGAGTGCTTGGAGCTATCAATTCCGGTTTTGGAAAGTACGGAGGAGCGCTTTTATTAACCGTAAAAGATCTTCACTTAGGCATAATAGGCAAATGAGAAACCAATGCACCAGTGGGTGCTCATAATGTTGATTTATGAATTCCCAAAGCTTAATAGTTGACTGATAATTCCCGATTATAAAGTCGTAATGTTCGTTTTATAACTTATAATAGACATTTTGCAACCCATAATACACGTTCGGTAAGTCATAATACACGATTAGTAAGTCGTAATACATGTTCGGTAAGTCATAATACATGTTTAGCAAGTCATAATACACGTTCAGGAAGTCGTAATACACGATTAGTAAGTCGTAATACACGATTTTATGTCCATAAATGGGATTTTGTAAGTCATAACAGCCGTTTTTGACCTCATAAAGGCAATCATAAGCTCATAAGAGGTGGTTTTTTAGTGATAAGTGATCTTCTTTTGTTCATAAGTGGCATCCAAAACCACATAAGAGGGTGTTTCTAAGTGATAATTGGCATTTGGTAACTCATAAGAGGCATTTGGTAACTCATAAGAGGCAATTAGCTGGCTATAAATGGGAATATTCCAATTTTGGGACGTTTTTTTGAGAGGGTTTTGGTTTTATGGCTATGAAACAGGAAATTGGAAAAAGCGTGCAAAAGGACATTGGTAATCGCTACAGTATTTGCTACACCAAAAGAAGTTGTTCTTTGTTGGCAGCATATCCTAAAAAGACACCGACAGTGACAGGCTGATTTAGATCGATATTATAGGCCAAAACCAATTTAGTAAAGTTGACTTAAGAGATAAAATGAAGGCATCAGCACGCCTGATGAGAAGAACATAAATCAAACAAATTTGTCTAGCTGAGCTTTTTTTTAACCAATCACGGCCTTGGCCTTGTAAGCGGCACTAAACGTACTTCGTTTTTTTTCATAGGTCAGAAAATCAAGCATTAATAATTTCCTGTCCAGGCAAGCACTCATGGATATTATAGAAAGCAAATACGACAAAACATCGGTCATAATAAGTTCACAGATACCAGTGGCTTCATGGCACGAGCTCATTGGCGAGGGCACTGTTGCAGATGCTATTCTGGATAGAATCGTTCACTCATCACATCGTATTGAATTAAAAGGCGAATCACTCAGAAAAAAATAATGTATAAATTTGGCCTTGAAATTACACCAGTTTTAACTGGCACAACATGACCGGTATGAGTGGCACACTATGACCGGTATATCCACATACGTTTTGGTTT
>CAZOEV010000162.1:0-6198 GCA_964578915.1 uncultured Lentimicrobiaceae bacterium | reverse complement strand
TATAAAATCAATCTCTATCAATAATATTTAAGAACAGCTATTATGGACCAACATTATTCATTTTTAAGAAATTTACTTATACTGATTGCCGTGGGTATTTGGATTATTGTTTTACAAAATTCAGGTATTATACCGCAATTTTCTTCCATGGCGGTTCATACTTCAGGAGCAGTTACCGTAAAAGGAGAAGTTGACGTGATGAATACAGTTTATATTAAAGGAAATGTGGATGCCAATTTGGAAAGCATCAACGGCTACGCCAAGTTCTACAAAGACCCACGTACCGGCGAATTTTATGTTATACCAGTAACAGATCCTTATGAATAAGCCTTAAACAAGTGCTTTCAATGCCAGCGTATGGCAAATTAACAGCATGCTTATGTCTAGAAAGTTGAAGCCGCTAGGGTATATTATTTCTGTGATTTTTATATTGCATGTATTCCATTCGGCTGCATCTCCATATGTTTCTGATAGTTTAATATCTCGGCTTGCGGTGCTCGATGATAGTGTTGAAAAAGTAAGTACACTTAATAGGCTTGCACTTTTTTATAATGACTCTGATCCTGAAAAAGCGCTTTTTTACAGCAAAAAGGCCTTGTCATTAGCCAATGAGCTCCAAAATGTGGAAGCCTGCGCACTTTCTAACAAAGTAATGGGCGAACTATTTGAACACCAACACAATTATCAACCCACCATTAATTATTACCTTATCAGCATTAAGCATTTTCAAAAACTTGGAAATGACTATGAATTAGCGAACCTCTACAATAAATTAGGTCGGATCTACATCACGAATAATTACGATTACGACCAAGGACTGAAACACTTTAGCATGGCGCTCGATCATGCGCGAAAAAGCACATCAAACGCTGAAATCGCAAATGCTTTAAACTCTATTGGTGGGATATTCTATTACCAGGAGGATTATACAACAGCGATGCATTATTTTAATGAAGCGCTTAAGATCAGGCAAAAAGAGGGCAACCCAAAAGATATTGCTGCTTCCTTGAATAATGTGGGTGAAATTTTCCGACTTCAAGGAGTCTATGAAAAAGCGCTTGAAAACTATAACAAGGCTGTTTTAATCAATAAAAACAACAACTACCTCGATAATTTAGCCATAAACCTGAGTAATATCGGTCTGATACATTCCCATAATGGGCAAGCAAAGGAAGCCGTCAATTACTTTTTACAAAGCATCGATGCCTGCGAAAAAACCGGAAACAGCAGTGAGAAGATTTCCACTCTTCTTGAATTGGGAAAACACTACAACCGGTTTTCGGAATTCGATAAAGCCATTACTTCATTTAAAACAATGAGCGAGGCCGCTACTGAACTAAATGATTTAAAAGGTCTTATGAATGCTTCAGAAGGATTAGCTATAGCCAACGAAGGCAAAAACAACGTCGGCGTAGCGCTTAAGCATTTCAAACAATTTACACAGTTTAAAGACTCACTTTTTACTATCAATAAAACTGAGCAACTCGACGAAATGCAGACGCGTTTTACACTCGATCTCAAAGAAAAAGAGTTGGCTTTAAAGGACAATGAAATTGCCCTTTTGCAGCGCGAGCAGAAGCTCAACAATTTTAGGCAATGGCTACTGCTGCTTTCATTGATGCTTGTTACATTTTTTGGAGTGCTAATATATGGTAAGCTTCAAAGCCGCAACAAGAAAAATCGTCTGCTGTTGCAGCAAAAAGAAAGCCTGAACAAAGCTCGTGAAGCCTTGATGGAAGCCGAACTTAAAAGCAAGTCGAATGAACTGACAAATTTCGCCTTACATCTGGGTGAAAAAACTAAGTTTCTGGAAGCCTTAAAAAAAGAACTAAAAAGTATCAAGCAACTCGGTGAAGAAGATCGCGAATCTAGGCTGAAAGAGCTGATGTTTAATGTACAACAAAACCTTCAGGTTCAAAAAGAACTTGATGAGTTTCAAAAAACAATGCGACAAGTGAGTGAAAGTTTCGCTAAAAAACTTAAGACACGTTTCCCAAACCTGACAAAAAACGAGGAAAGGCTGTGTACTATGCTCAAATTAAATCTTTCTTCCAAAGAAATTGCAGCGCTCAACAACAGCACAATCAGGGCCATTGAGATGGGTAGGTATCGCCTGCGTAAAAAACTCGGATTGGGACAAGAACAAAATATTGTTGATTTCTTGCAGGAATTCTGATTCTGACCTTCAATTTCACCTTCTACCTATTTGTTGTAGTCCAAAATTTATTATCTAACTGATTTTATATTACTTAAATCATAAAACGTAGAATTATTATAAGACCTATTTACTCCCTTTAATTTTTTTTGTAGTATATTTGTAGAGGCAATTTTTATTGTTTACTTTCAATGTTAAATTATTTTCGCTCTCAAATATATATAGCTATTGAAACTCAGGCGGAAGAAAGTTCAAAATGCACTCATTATTATGATGTATGTTCTGTGGGTTTTAATTTTCGTTTATATATTTATTAAAGCTTAATCTGCCTATTTTACTATAAAAAATGAATGAGCAAATTCTCATTACGCAATGTATAAAAAATGACCGCCAGGCTCATAATAAGCTATACCAGTCTTTTGCACCGCAAATGATGCTGGTATGCCGAAGGTATGCCAAAAGCGGCTGCGATGCAGAAGATATTATGCAGGAAGGCTTTATCAAAGTTTTCCGGTATCTCAAAGATTTTCAGTTTAATGGTTCTTTTGAAGGCTGGATCAGGCGTATTATGATAACTACGGCGCTCAATTTTTACAAAAAAAAGCGTATCTATCAAAATGAAGCCGAGCTCACCTATCTTCCTGAAGGTGTTGTAAATGAGCAAGAAGCCATCTCCAATTTGGCGCAGGCCGAAATAATGACGCTTGTAAACAATCTTCCAAATGGCTACCGCAAAGTATTTAGTCTCAACACTATAGAAGGTTATTCCCACAAAGAAATCAGCCAACTGCTCCATATATCTATTAACACTTCAAAATCACAGCTAAACAGGGCGCGTATGTCGTTGCAAAAAAGGCTTATTGGTAAAGACAAAATTCATCAGAAACACACAATTTTAAAATCCGCTTAACTCAATTAATCAATCCAAAAATCAAATGTCTATGAAAAAATTATCTACTTTCTTAATTGCACTGCTCATTGCACAAATCAGCTTTGCACAAACTTTCATTAATGAAGACTTCAGTAGCACAACTTTCCCTCCGAATGGCTGGACTATTGATGGCCTTCCTAATCAATGGTCACGCAGCAGCACTACTGACGCAGGTGGTGAAGCCCCTGAAGCTAAATTCACTTATCTTCAGACTACCACCACTTCCAGATTGGTTTCTCCGGTAGTTGACCTCACAGGAGTTGATGCAGCCACCCTAAACTTTAATCACTTTTACGATTTTTATTCAGCAGGTGTCACTATCGGCGTTGCAACTCGTTCAGGTGGAGGTGATTGGGAAGTTGCTTGGCAGGTAAATCCTTCTGGAAATGTTGGACCAGTCGTGCAAACCGTTGAACTTACTGATATTGAAGCAGAAGACTTTCAGTTTTCAATTTTCATCAGCGGAAACCTATATAATGTTGATTACTGGTATATTGACAATATTGTATTATTCGTTCGTCAAAATTTAGACGCTGGCATACAATCCATTGACATACCCAGTTATTTCGTTGAAGATCAGGATGTTTCAGGTAAGATTATTAATAACGGTATTGAGACAGTTTCTTCTTTCGATGTGAATTGGACTTCCAATGAAGGCGATGTAAACACAACTTCCTTTGATGGTTTGAGCATGGCAACTAATCAAACCTACAACTTTACTGCCGACCAGCAATTCCAAGAAAATCCGGGCACTTATGACTTTAAGATCTGGGTTTCTAATGTTAATGGCGGAGACGATGAAAACCCTGATAACGACACCATCAACAAAGTTCTAAGCGTAGCTACACAAAGCGTTCAACGCCGTCCGCTTTTTGAAGAGTTTACCAGCTCTACTTGTGCGCCTTGTGCCAGTTTCAATAATGGCGTTTTTAACCCATTTATAGAAGCTAATGGAGATGACATCGCACTAATTAAATACCAAATGAACTGGCCTGGAAGCGGCGACCCTTATTATACTGCCGAAGGTGGTGTTAGGCGTACTTTTTATGGCGTTAGTGCTGTTCCTCAATTATTTGTAGAAGGGAAAAACACCCCGGCTAATTCTGGTGGTGTTAACAGCGCATTTAATAATGCTATGGCAGATCCGTCATTTATGGAAATTGAAGGAATGCATATTATTGAAGGTACAGATATTACTGTTGAAGCCAACATTATGCCTTATATTAGTCTGGCAGGAGCAACTTTGCATATCGTCGTTATTGAGGAAGTTACAACAGGAAATGTTGCAAGCAATGGCGAAACTGAGTTTCATCATGTGATGATGAAAATGCTTCCGAATGCCAATGGAACTGCAGTTGATTTGACCGCAGGTGTCACAACAACTGTCAATTACAGTTATGATATGTCATCTACCAATGTAGAGGAAATGGACGACCTGATGGTTGTAATTTTTGTTCAGGACAACAGCAACAAAGGCATTCTGCAAGCTGTCTATTCAGAAGAAACTGGCGGTTTCCCTGCTTCTGTTTTATTTGATCCGATTCCAGGAACAACTGGTGTAGAAACCTTTGCCGACGTAAACATTACTTTATCAGAAGCCGTTACTATGATTGGCGGTGATGAAATCACAAACGATAATGTGGCTTCATTAATTACTTTCACGGAAACTGAAGGTGATGCTTTCCCATTTACGGCTACAATCAATGATGAAAAAACTGTGATCACAGTATCACCAGAAGGATTAATGGATTCATACACTTCATATACAGTTACACTTGATCCCGTAGAAAATGAGGCCGGCTTCCCAACAGAAGTTATTAGCACTTATTTTGAAACAGGAATGCATGTAGGACTGTCTGAAAACAAACTTGAAGGCATTCGCTCTGTTCAGCCAAACCCTGTTACCAATCAGGCTCAAATTAACTTTAGCCTTGAAACAGCAGGACAGCTCACTATTGAAGTATATGACCTGAAAGGCCAAATGGTTGACCAAATTGCTTCTGAGCAATTTAGCAAAGGCAATCACAGCATTAGCTGGACGCCTGCACAAAGTTTACCAGCAGGCATGTACATCATCAGAATGAGTACGCAAAATCAGTATTACAACAGCAAAGTTTTGTTAAACAGATAGTGTAATCACCCTGTTTTGTAACCAAAAATTTTAATAAGTAGATTGGTTAAATGGTAAAAGGTCGCCCAGCAATGAGCGGCCTTTTTTTACTGCAATTTAATGGGCAAATTTTGCTATCGAATCGAATAAAAATCTAACTTGCAGCACCAAAACCACACTTAATTACATGAAACGTATATTACTGCTCACCAATTTATGTTTTATCATTTTTGGCTTCGTATCCCTTAAAGCACAGTCAGTTCCTGATAAACTACAAAGCATTGGCATTGATAGCATTGCGCCTTTGCAAATAAACACAACCCAATTTGAAAGTGCTTGGATAATCTATATTTCACAGCCTGTTGACCACAAAAATCCAGCACTGGGAAATTTTACCCAAAGATTGATTTTAAGGCACAAAGATTTCGCCAAGCCACTCGTTTTTGTTACAGAAGGTTATAGCGCTGCTTATGGTTTAAATCCAAATTATTCTGAAGAACTCTCAACACGTCTCGATGCCAACCTGCTTATTGCAGAACACCGTTTTTTTGGTGAGAGTATGCCTCCAAATAAAGACTGGGAAGCCTTAAATCTAAAAAATGCCACTGCAGATTTACATGCCATAAATCAACTCTTCAAACAGATTTATCCTGCCGCTTGGATATCTACTGGCATCAGCAAAGGCGGGCAAACCACTATTTATTACCGCTATTTTTATCCGGATGATGTAGCTGTGAGCGTTCCTTATGTGGCTCCATTAAATTTTTCGGCAGCTGACAAGCGTGTGCAACACTTTTTAGATACAGTAGCCGATGCCTCCTGCCGAAAAAAGCTGCAAGATGTTCAGTATAAGTTGCTCTATAACAAAGAGCTGTTTATGCAACAATTCAAAGATTCTACTGCAAAAAGAAACCTTAGCTTTGAGCGCGTTGGCGGCCTAGAAACTGCCTTTGAAATGAATGTGCTAGAACTCGGTTTTGCCTACTGGCAATGGTATCCAAC
>CAZOEV010000161.1:0-6214 GCA_964578915.1 uncultured Lentimicrobiaceae bacterium | reverse complement strand
ACTTCAAACGAGTTTATCGAACAACACCTTCAAAACTTTTGAAGAAAATTTCTCAATGCTAATTATATACAATTTTGATAAATTAAATGTGCCCATCTTTGCACTTCATCAAAATTCTATCAAAAAATGAGACTTCAAAGTAGCATCACCTTTTTTTTTACACTTCTCACATTCAGTCTTATCGGTCAAAACATGGCAGATTTCACAGGTAGTTGGGAAGGAAAAATAGAGAACTCAAAAACATTCAATTTTGCAGTATCAATTGAATACCTACAGCCTTCAACTGCTGTTTTTAAAATCTCCAATAATAAAAATATAATTAGCCAAGTATTTACTTACGATTCAGAGAAACTTATTAAAGTATCAATCAGTCCAAATTTATCATTTATAGGAGAATTATCTGCAAATGGCAAAGAGATTAATGGATTTATTAAATCTGGTTTACTGCTGTATCATATAAAACTAACCAAATCAAAAACCAATTCCTTTATGGGAGTTTGGGATATATTAATGGTGGACGAGCTTAAATCTCAAAACTTTTATTTAAGTGTAGAAAACGGCTTGGATGATGATTATCAAGCATATCCTATTCTTGCTGATGACCGATTTACAGGAACTTGGTGTGCTAATTTCCAAAAGGAAAATGACAGCTTATCTTTTATTGATTTAAAAACCGGATTAAAATTTAAAGGAGAACTGCTGCCAAATGAAATTAAATTAAGTGTTTTATTAGGAAAGTACACCATTACACAGATAGATTTGAAAAAGTCTAAAACTGATTGGGAAATTGGCGGTTTTGAAACAGATAATAAAACGTCTATTTTGCAACTTACCGAAATGGAAAATCTTATTTCAAAGGATTCATTACCAAACACGCATTCCGTTATTATTTCAAAAAAAGGCAAGATTAAATATGAAAATTATTTCGATGGCTACAACTCGCAAATACCTCACGATATGCGTTCTGCGTCAAAAAGTATTTCATCTGCTATCGTTGGAATTGCAAAAGACAAATCATTATTTGAGACTGTTAACCAATCCATTTTTGATTTTTTACCTGAAAAATATCAATCCCATGGAGACAGTTTAAAAGCGGGAATAAATATTAAAAGTCTTTTAACAATGAGTTCAGGTATTGATGCTGTTGATTACGGTATTAATTCAAATCCGAAGTCACCTGCTGTGGAAGATAATTATCAAATGACAAAAGATTGGACTGAAACAATACTGAATTCTCCCATGATAAATATTCCAAACACAAAAGCCAACTATGGTTCTGCAAATCCTTATCTGCTTGGAATTGCAATAGACTCTGTTGTTTCTGAACCACTGGAGATGTTTTTTGACAAAAACTTATTTCAAAAACTTGGAATTTCAAATTATATTATACAAACCGATTTAAAAGGTAATCCCTATTTCGGAGGTGGTATGTATTTGACATCAGTGGATATGGTTAAGTTTGGAGAGCTATATCTTTACAAAGGAAATCTTAATGGAACACAAATAATATCAGAAAATTGGATAGAAAACTCTTTTAAAAATTATCTTGTTTTAGAGAATACCGTGGACAAAAATGGATACGGATATTTATGGTGGCACAATACTTACAAAGTTAATGGGAAATCCATAAAATCTATTGAAGCAAGAGGTGCTGGCGGACAGTATATTTTTGTCCTTCCCAAATTAGAAACGGTCGTTGTAATCACATCGGGAAATTATAGAAACGGAAAAACACAACAATCTGAATTGATTCTGGAAAAATACATATTACCTTACATCGAAAACTAAAAAAGTCAGTTGTCAATAAGTGGTTATAGTGCGTTGTATCACAGTGGGTTATTCTAATATTTGTTCTTATATCAGACTTCCAAAAGTAAGCCCTCAATCACCTCAGGATAATACCTATGTTCCAACTGATGAATGCGTTGGGCGAGGCTTTCGGGCGTTTCATTGGCAGCAATATCAAGGCTTTGCTGAAAAACGATATTGCCTTCGTCGTAGTTGTTATTGACGTAATGAATCGTGATGCCTGATCGCTTTTCCTGGTTTTGAATTACCGCCTGATGCACTCTTTCGCCGTACATTCCTTTTCCACCATAGGCGGGCAAAAGCGCAGGATGAATATTGAGAATGCGGTTGGGAAAAGCAGCAACAAGCTCACTCGGAATAAGCCATAGAAATCCGGCCAAAATTAGCCAGTCGATTTGCTTTTCTTGTAAAAGTTTTAGCAGTTTGCTGCCTTCGCGTAAGTCGTTTTTATCAATGACAACAGTTTCTACTCCAAGCTTTTCGGCACGTTGTAGTGCTGCCGCTTTAGGGTCGCTGCAAACCACCAGCGCAACTTGTATTTGAGGGTGCTGACTAAAATGCTGGCCAAGGCGTTCCATATTGGTGCCGCTTCCAGAGACAAAAATGGCGAGACGTTTCATGGCTACAAAATTAAACTTAAAAAGTAGTGCTACAAAAGTTTTGGGCACAGGATATTTGCGTAGCAATAGCTGTTTCATATAAAAAGTTGTACTTTTAACGCTTCATTCAGAACTTGTGTGCTTATGCTAAGAATGCTAGGAGAATATCTGGTATTGATGTTTGAGACCTTTAAACGACCCGATAAAGGGCCTGTTTTCAGGCGTCAACTTATGATCGAATTTATGGGATTAGGCGTCAATTCATTTGGAATTGTAGCCATTATTTCTGTTTTCACAGGAGCTATTGTAGCGTTGCAAACGGCTTATAATATTGATTCGCCGCTTATTCCGCTCACCATGGTAGGTTTTACCACGCGCCAGATGATGATTCTGGAATTTTCGCCAACCATTATCAGCCTTATTTTGGCTGGAAAAGTGGGTTCGCGTATTGCCTCCGAGATAGGAACCATGAGGGTTTCGGAACAGATTGACGCCTTACGCGTGATGGGTGTAAATCCGGCCAATTACCTGATTTTACCAAAAATAACGGCCAGTATGTTGTTTAATCCGGTGCTTATCATATTTAGCATGGTTTTGGGCATCGCCGGAGGTTGGGTAGCTTGTATTGTAAGCGGACTTGTTACTTCCACGGATTATATCGCCGGTTTGCGCAGTTGGTTTGAGCCCTATACAGTAGGCTATGCCATGACCAAAACGCTTGTTTTTGCCTTTATCATCGCTTCTGTTTCGGGTTATTTGGGTTATTATATCAAAGGCGGATCGGTAGAAGTAGGAGCAGCAAGCACCAAAGCCGTGGTTTATAGTAGCATCCTGATCATTTTCTTCGACCTTGTTCTCACACAACTTTTACTGGTATGATCGAAGTAAAAAATTTATATAAATCCTTTGGTGATAAAGTGGTGCTCAAAGATGTGAGTACCGAATTTGAGAAAGGAAAAACCAATCTAATCATTGGCCAGAGTGGATCGGGCAAAACCGTTTTGATGAAAAACTGTATCGGTTTGCAGGAGCCTGACGAAGGCGAGATACGCTTTGACGACAGGCCATTTTCGCGCCTAAGCGAGAAAAATAAGAAATATATCCGTCAGGAGATGGGTGTTTTATTTCAAGGCGGTGCGCTTTTCGACTCGTTTACGGTAGAACAAAACGTCATGTTTCCACTGAATATGTTTACCGAAATGAGCCAAGAAGAAAAGCTGGAAAGGGTGAATTTTTGCCTGAAACGCGTTAATTTGGATAACGTAAATCAACTAATGCCAGCCGAACTCAGTGGCGGTATGGTGAAACGGGTAGCTATAGCCAGAGCGATTTCCAATAACCCGAAATACCTTTTTTGCGATGAGCCCAACTCAGGACTTGATCCAAAAACTGCCGAAGTGATTGACGCGCTTATCCGCGAAATCACTGAAGAATACCAGATGACGACAGTTATTAACACACACGATATAAATTCGGTACTGCAAATTGGGCAGCGCATTAATTTTTTGCACAAAGGCGAGCTTTGGTGGAAAGGCGACCGCCATACGATACTAGAAGCAGAAAATCCGGAGCTGCGCGATTTTGTGTTTTCAACCGAACTTACCCGACGAATCAAATAAAAACATCATGAATTATATCGACCTGATTATCGCACTTTTTTTGGCTTGGTTTGCCTACAAAGGCTTTACCAAAGGGCTGATTATTGAGCTGGCATCGCTGGCTGCTCTGATTCTGGGGATTTATGCCGCGCTTTATTTCTCGGATATTACCGCCGATTTTTTGGTAACTTATCTCAAAGTGGGCAAAAAGTACCTTTCGCTCATTGCCTTTGTGCTTACCTTTATTCTGGTGGTTATTGGCGTTGTTACCTTGGGCCGTATTTTGGAAAAATTTATCGACATTCTGATGCTAGGCTTCTTGAATAAGCTGGCTGGTGCGGTTTTTGGCGTATTAAAAGGCATGCTGATCCTGAGTCTGTTGCTGATGTTGTTGAATTATATGGGAGCAGGCAATTTGCTCGACAAAAAAACCCGCGAAAGCTCGCTCTTCTATGAAACCGTTGAAAGCGTGGCACCAATGCTCTATCAAAAACTCGATTTTTTGGAAGATATTGAGTTTGAACTGCCGGAGATCGCGTGATTTAGCTGTAAGAAAAGTCGTATAGGGTTTCCAAAGTAGCTGATCAAATCAATCGTTTATCTTGATATTTTACTTTATTCTGTAAAGAAAAACGGAAATTCTTTACAAAAGATATTTGATATGATACGATATTTCGATTTTCTATACACACCATTTTCTTTTCTTGGATATTATGCATACGCTAGCGTGGCGCCGCTGCTCTATCAACAAATTGATTTTTTGGAAAATATAGAGTTTGAACTGCCGGAGATCGCGTGACAAAATTATCAGCAAGGCTAAGTTGTGATTAAATTATTTCATTCTCATTAATAATATTTCGACGTTTTGAAGTCCTTCGGACGTTCAAAAGTCAATGTCTGTTTTGAATCTAACTTTTCATCGCACTATCTCGCTGTCTTGCCTTTCGTTTCTCACTGATCTTGCGGAATATTTCCATTCGATCTTTTTTCTCTTCTTCAATATCGTAATCATCCTGTAAGCCAAGCCAAAATTTGGCCGAATTACCAAAATACGAACTCAGTCTCAAAGCTGTATCCGCTGTAATTCGGCGGTTACCTTTTATTATCTGCGAAATGCGTGTTTGTGGTAGCTCCGTATCCTTTGACAATCGGTAGGCTGTAATCTCCATCGGCATTAAAAATTCTTCTAACAAAATCTCTCCGGGATGTATGTTTTCTATTCTTTCCATTGTTATATTTTTATTTATGATAATCCAAAATCTCAACATCACTTGCATGTCCATTATTCCAGCGAAATACAATACGCCACTGGTCATTAATTCGGATGCTATAAAAATCAGTCCCTTTCAATTTCTCTAAACGATTAGACGGTGGAATCCTTAGGTCAGCTATGTCTATAGAGTTATTTAGCATCCTAAGTTTCCGTCTTCCAATCTTTTGAATCTCCAGCGGTGTTTTTTTTACACGCTCTCCGCTCCAAATTTTTTCGGTGTCTTTTGATCCGAATGAAATAATCATACTATCAATTTGCGTTACTAACGCCAAAGATAATTGTTTTGTTGGAAAAATGTTACAAAACACAGCAAATAATTTTTCAACATCCGTAATCAAAAAGTCAATGTCTGTTTTGAATCTAACTTTTCATCGCCAGACGATCAAGGAAACGGAAACCTTGAAAATGATCGTTAAAAACAATGGTTTTCTATCTACATTATTGTTGTGTTTTGGATGAGCTAGCGTGGTAATTTAAGTTTGATATCATTTATAAATGATATATAATCAAGGGAAAAGGAGAATTTCTCCTATTTATTTGCTTTTTGCATAAAAAATGTATTACCTTTGTATTATACAAGATGAATAATACATACGGAATATTATATGAATACTGATAAAGAATTGCCCAAATTATTAACAGCTTGGGAAGAAACCTATAAAAAAGGTCAGTTGACTTTATGGATTTTTTTATCGCTTAAAGACGGAAAGAAGTATGTAGATGAGATTAAGCACTTTGTTGAGGAGCAATCTAACCAAACCATGCTATGCGAAAGCCAAAGCCTTTATCGCAACCTCAGAAAATTCCAACATTTAGGAGTTGTGAATTACGAAGTAGGAGAAGGCAATAAAGGTCCTGAACGAAAGTACTATTTCCTGACGGAATTAGGAAGGGATTTGCTCGACAGTTTTATCAAAAGAAACATAAATTTTTCC
>CAZOEV010000160.1:0-6264 GCA_964578915.1 uncultured Lentimicrobiaceae bacterium | reverse complement strand
TCGACTTTAACGATGTGGTAGTAAATATGCAGTACAAAATGGTAACCAACGCACAAAACGAATTAGTTGACGTATTCGGGAAATTCAAGTTAATGGCTGCAGGAGCCAGCCTCAATAATGGCTTTGCAGTAGCAATGGACATCAACCCTGCAAATGTAGCTTCAGTAAGTGGTGGAATTATTGCCGGATCAGCTATCACGCTCGATGCCAAAGGCATGGAAGCCGGACACACCGATCAAACTGTTTGGATTGTGATGGATGCCATTAACGACATTTATCAGTCTAGTGGATTTTTGAACACCTTGCCAGACGTGCCCTATATGGATACAGACACCGTTGAAATGGCCATGACCCTGAGCACACCGCAGGCGGCTTATGGCAGCGCTCCTTTTAATCCGTTTATTATTGTTAATCAGGAACGTGGCAAAGAAGTTCATTTGTTAGACTTCCCTCCCACCGCGCTGGCTTCAGACGAATTTTTCGGAATCTGGGAAGATGCCTCTGTACCTGCTATCGGAAGTTATTATAAAACTAATAGCAATTTGCCCTGGGCCATTGAAATCCCTGTAAGCTTTGATTATCCTTATGAAAAAGTGGATATTCTGCTAACACACCTCAAGTTTGGCGATTGGGCCAGCTCAGGTGGTGAACTTTATCCCGATTGGTATCTAGATTTGCCTGGTTATAGAAACCAAGGTAATATTTATCAGAAGCCATAAATACAAAAACAATTGTCTTGTTTTAAAGCAAGCAAAAGTTAAATTACAAATAAACAAAACCGTAATGACCGAATTGCTGCAAAGCAGTTCGGTCATTTTTTTATATATAATCTATTGATGCAGAATTAAATACAAGCAAGTTCAATGTTTCGAAATCTTTATATAGACAAGGATTTTTAAGCCTAATTGATTAACTTTGTTGAAATTTGAAACTAACAATTTATATTTCGTTACTATGAGCCGAGCATTTGTAAACGAAGATGACCAGCGTGAAACGCCCTTTGTAGCGCCAAGAGCCGATTTGCCAAATGGCGTAACCAACTACGTTACCCCTGCGGGAATGGAAGCCTTACTGAAAGAAAAAGAAAATCTTTTGAAAGAGCTAAAGCAGACCGCGGCCGGCGCTGATCACGATAAACAAAATGCTATTACTATCGTAAATACAAAATTACAGATGCTTGAAAGTCGGATTGTTTCAGCTCAAATTATTCAAGCCGAGGACAAAGCTTCTGATAAAATACGTTTTGGTTCTGTAGTTAGCTTGCAAATAGGAGATCAAAGTAAAACTCAACATTTTCAGCTAGTTGGTGTGGACGAAGCTGATTTAAAGCAGGGAAAAATCGCTTTTACTTCTCCGCTTGCCAAATTGTTGATAAACAAGCAAGCGGGGGATTCGGTAAGCTTAAAACTGGCTCAGGGCGAAAGGCTTTTTAAAATTATTGAGGTTAAGTGAGCTGCAAACTAAAGTTTTAATTCACTATTTTATCAAATCTTGTCAACACTATTTTTTTGACTTTATGTTAAACAATCAAAAGTCGTCCGATAAAATGTGATAAAACACACAAACTCCCCCCAGAAAGTGTGAGAATTTACACAAACTCACTCGAATAAGTGTAATTTATGCGGTGTGATAACAGAATGAATTGCTAAAATGACCGGATTGTGTAATGGGAATCAGGGCGCGACTAATACGGCGATGCTGAAGAAGTCGCACCCTGACTAGTAAGCGTTAAGTAAATAGTCAGGGCGCGACTGTTTGCTGTCGCAGTATAGTCGCAGCCTGACTAAGGTTGTAAGTCAACCAAAAAACCCCGGCTTGAAATTCATCAAGAACGGGGTAAAATAAAAATAGATAACCTTTATAAACTGCTATGCAAGCAGCTCTTTCATTTTCTTTCCAATATCAGCGGGTGAATCCACCACGTGAATACCGCATTCAATAAGTATTTCTTTTTTAGCTTCAGCAGTATCGGCTTTTCCACCAATAATAGCACCGGCATGACCCATTGTGCGTCCTTTGGGAGCTGTAGCACCAGCAATAAAACCAACAACCGGTTTTGTGCCATGTTCTTTAATCCAATAAGCAGCATCTGCTTCCATGCCTCCACCAATTTCGCCAATCATTACAATACCTTCGGTTTCAGGATCGTTCATCAGTAGCTCAACCGCATCGCGTGTAATTGTGCCAATTATTGGATCGCCACCAATACCAATTGCAGTAGTTTGTCCCAATCCAGCTTTAGTGAGCTGATCAACCGCTTCGTAGGTTAATGTTCCAGAGCGACTTACAATGCCAACACGTCCTTTTTGATGAATAAAGCCTGGCATAATACCAACTTTTGCTTCGCCTGGCGTAATTACGCCGGGGCAGTTTGGTCCTATTAGCCGGCAATCGTGACCTTGTAGGTATTCTTTCACCTTAACCATATCCAATGTGGGAATGCCTTCGGTGATACACACAATTACTTTTATTCCTGCGGCGGCTGCTTCCATAATGGCATCAGCTGCAAAGGCAGGCGGCACAAATATTACTGAAGTATCAGCTCCAGCTTGTTTTACCGCGTCGGAAACCGTATTAAAAACAGGTTTATGCAGATGCGATTGTCCGCCTTTTCCGGGCGTTACTCCTCCAACTACGTTAGTGCCGTACTCAATCATTTGCGTGGCATGATAGGTGCCTTCTGTTCCGGTGAAGCCCTGAACAATAACTTTCGAGTTTTTATTTACAAGTACACTCATAATAAAATTTTGTGAATTGCTTAGCGTTTTTTGAGCTCCAAAGATAAGACGTTTTAGGGGTTTGAACAGCACCTATTTTGCTTTTTTTCAATAGAAAGGTATTTTTTGCGATTCAAAGCTTTCATTCTTTCAGCTTTTTTGTAATTTTGAATCCACAATCAACCTCCTTAGCATTTTAGCTTTGCCTGAAAACCACTTGATATTTAAAAGAATGCATACAGCATTTTTCTTTTTTGTTAAAAGAAAAAGACAAAATTTTGGTACAGAAATAACCTCATGAAACATCCTATAACTTATTTAGCTTGCGACGATAGTTCGAAGTTAAAAAATCGCTCTATCGAAATCTTAGACCATTTTTTAGGCAAAGAAAACTATTCATTTGCGCAAGATTCAGCTTGCTTTTTTATTGCAAGTGGGGGCTCCGAGCAATATGCTGTAAAATTGAGCGAGCGACATAGTGGTCTCATCCTACTTTGTCACCGAGAAAGCAACTCCTTTGCCGCCGCCATGGAAATTGGAGCTTATTTAAGGTCAAAAAATAAGCAAGTGGTTGTTATTGATGTTTTTGCAGAGAATGCCAGAGGGGAATTTTTAGATAATCTGTTTCTTATTCAAGCCTTAAATAATCTTTCTAACCTCAGAGCTGCTGTTATTGGTGAACCTTCTGAATGGCTTATTAATTCAACAATTGAAGCCGTAACACTCAAAAATAAATTAGGTATTGAGCTAATCAATCTGCCTTGGCAAGCACTTGATAGCTATAAAGACAAAGCTGTTTCACAGTCCTTTTTACAGTTTTTTCCAGCGAATGAAGCAACAAAACTGCAACAGACGGCACGTGTTTATAGCTTGCTCGAAGAAACAATTTTTACCCATAAATTGTCAGCCATAAGTGTAGAATGTTTTTCTTTAGTTCAAAATAATCAAGTTACAGCTTGTCTGCCTCTTGCTGTTTTAAACACCAAAAACATTGTTGCCGCTTGCGAAGGCGATGTATGCAGCATGATTGGAAAAATGTTGATAAAAGAAATCGCAGGAATTATTCCCTGGCAAGCTAATATTGCTGAAATCAATAAGGACTCAATTCTTTTTGCCCATTGTACAGCGCCACTCAGCTTCTTGAAAAGTTTTGAGGTTACCACGCATTTTGAAACCGGCGTTGGAACAGCCATCAGTGGTAAAATAGAACAACAGTCGATGGCAGCTTTTCGACTCAATAAAAACCTGGATAAATATATGCTTCTTGAAGGGGAAATAGTTGATACACCTAACCATGAATTTGCCTGTCGCACGCAGCTTGTTTTCAAAACGAGTGAACAACAATGCGAACTTTTAAAAAACAAGGCACTTGGAAATCATCATTTGCTTTTTCCCTCTAGATATGTTGTTTTATTACAGCGATTTATGAAGTTTCTTGACATTGACCAAGTAAATTAAAAAAAGGTATCCAAAACCCTTGGACACCTTTTTAAAAAAAGTAAAAAAACCTTACTCTAAAAGTGAACCGAGCTCTTTAAAGCCCTGCTTAAAATGATTAGCACTTTTATCAAAAGCCGCTTTCACATCTTCCAGCTTTTCCTTAGGACTATTTATAACTTCTTCATATTTAGCTTTTAGCTCCAGCTTTTTTAGTTTAAGCTCGGCAAGCTTTAGCTCATATTCAGCTTTTGCGATTGACTTTGCGTATTCTTTCTTCGCTTCCAGTTTGTCAACCTCTGCAAAAATATCATCTATCTCAGCTTTCGCTTTTTCTTTCATTAATTTTATGTCCATTGTTAGTATATTTAGATTTAACAATTGCAGGTTAATAAACCTACAGTAACAGTAAGAAATAGGGTCTGGATATCTATTCCTTTTTCAAATCTTCCTTAAGTTTCTCCAGACTTTTCTCCAGGTTTTTCTCTAAGTCATCAATCTCAGCTTTAAGATTATCCTTTTTGTCTTCGGCAGCATTTTCATATTTTTTTAGCTTTCTTTTAAGCTTTTTACGCTGCTTCTCAAGATCTTTTAAATCACCTTTATATTTCTTCTGCACATCCTTGCTAAGCTTTTCGTAGTTTTCGTTGAGCTTGTCAAGCTTTTCGTCAACACGCTCACTCATTTGCTCATATTTATCGTTCAGCTCATCCATTTTATCATCCATAAAATCAGCAGCAGCTTCGGTGGCTTCATTTATCTCTTTTTTAGCTTTGTCTGCACTTGAATCCGTGTTGCAGGCAAACAATGAGATACTTAAGGTAACGACTAAAAGGGTTTTAATAATTTTCATTGTGTTGGTGTTTAATTAATTAGTTAAAATTACTATTTGATAAAAAAAGGTTTAATGACTGATTTCACCTTCTTTAAATAAAAAAGTTCTTAGGTGACCGTCCCAGCCTTCCATATTTCTGCGCAACCATTCCAATGTCATGCTGGCGTGTTCAATTTCTTCTACCATATTGTGTCGAAGTATAGCTTTTAAGGAAGCATCTTTTTCTACTTCAACACGTTGACTATACCAATCAACAGCTTCAATTTCTTCTTTTAGGCTGTTGAGTGCTCGTGTAATTGATCTTGATTTCTGACTAAGTTCTGTTACTGGTTCGTGATAATCGCTCATTTTTTCTGTTTTAAAAGGTTACTAATAACTGCCCTAAAAATCTTTAATCAAGACGCTTCTTCAATTACTAAAAAAAACTATTTTAGCTAACGAGAAGCACTTTTAGGACGACTAATTGTTTCAATTCTTATTCAACAAATATACAAATTCGAGAGCATTTATCAAAGTATATAGCTGATATTTAAGTCATTTTAACAATAAAAGCGTGCGATCAATTGCTAATCTTGGAGTTCCGTCCGACGCATCTCACCCCGGTGATAAGAAAAATAAATACCAGCCAAGCTAATTATTGAGAAAGTTATAAAACCGTATTTCACAACTTTCATAAAATCGTCAATATGCGCTGCATCAATGGCTTCGTTGCCCAAAATACCTGCTAAAAACAGGGCAACAATCGTCATACTCACAATTTGGCCCAGCACCCTTCCTGTTGCTGCCGTGCCAGATGCAATTCCATATTGCGTTTTATTTACCGCACTCATAATCGTGTTCATATTGGGTGATGAAAAAAGCGCAAAGCCAAGGCCCAACCAAACTAACTCGATAACAATCAACCAAACAGGTGTTTGCGCGGTCAAAAACACAAAAGAAAGCAGTCCTATCGAACACATACCCATGCCCAAAGTGGTTAAATAACGTGGTTGAATCCGGTCAGAAAGTCGTCCGGCAAGTGGCGAAAATAAAGTCATCATCACCGGTTGCGCCACTAAAACTGTTCCGGCCTCCTGTGGCGACAGCTTTAGAATTTTCTGAAGATAGAGACTCAACAGAAAAACTATGGCAAAAGTGGCGCTATAGTTGATTAGTGAAGCCAAATTACTGAAAGAAAAAAGCCTGTTCTGAGTAAACAGCTTGGTATTAATTACCGGATAAGTTGATTTCGTTTCATAGCGCCAAAAAACCACTAAAAATAAGCTTCCTGCTAGC